>JBDSBG010000187.1:0-20731 GCA_039921685.1 Ferruginibacter sp. | reverse complement strand
GCGGATCAGGTGGATATGTGCAGATCAGTTCTGGTAAATTACAATTTCATCCTACAGATATAACCAGGCAATCCTCAGCAATAATAGAATGCAACACATACCTATATTTTCCTGATAAAATCCGCAATTATCCGCCCATATCCGCCTCATCCGCGTTTCTATTATTATGCGCACAAAAAAGCCGCTCCTAAAGGGAACGGCTATATGAAAAGTTTATTTTGATCTTATCCTAAGTAAGCTTTCAATGCACCACTATAACGTGCTTTCTGTAAACGCTTGATCGCCCTTTCTTTGATCTGGCGTATACGCTCCTTTGTTAGATCATATTTCTGACCGATCTGCTCAATGGTAACACCATTCTCTCCATCAAGTCCGAAATAAGCATTCACGATCTCAGCTTCACGTGGACTCAAAGATTTTAATACGCGACGGATCTCATTTTTCAATGAGTCGTGCATTACATCTTCATCTGTTTCGTCGGCGCCTTTCAAAAGATCGCCCATCGCTACATCTTCCGCTTCGTGTACAGGTGCATCCAGTGAAGTATGCCTGGTATTGCTCTGGAAAATATTATTGATCTCCGTTTCACTCATTTCCAGCAATTCTGCCAGTTCTTCTGTAGAAGGTTCACGTTCGTGCTCCTGTTCAAAAGCCATGTATGCTTTGTTCGCTTTATTGTAAGTACCGATCTTATTCTGAGGTAAACGCACCAATCTTCCCTGCTCTGCCAACGCCTGCAGAATCGACTGCCGTATCCACCATACTGCATAAGAAATGAATTTAAAGCCTTTTGTTTCATCAAAACGTTGTGCTGCTTTGATCAAACCGAGGTTTCCTTCATTGATCAGATCACTTAAAGAAAGCCCCTGGTGCTGGTATTGTTTTGCAACTGAAACCACGAACCTTAAATTGGCCTGAACCAATTTATCCAAAGCACGTTGATCTCCCATTTTGATCTTTTGGGCCAAAATAGTTTCCTCTTCAGGAGTAATCATGGAAATTTTCGAGATTTCCTGCAAATATTTCTCAACGGCTTGTGAGTCCCTGTTGGTTATTTGCGTAGCGATTTTAAGTTGCCTCATTATATTATAGTATTAAGTTCTAAATTAATAACAGTTAAAAGACAGTTTTGGTTGGGGGAATGTTGCAAAAGAAAGAAAATTGTCAATTCTTTAGAAATCATTTGCAAAGATAACATAGGATTGTCGTATTTCATAGCATTTACGGAAAAAATGGATAAAAGGTGTATAAACTACACAATGTTCGACAATATGAGGTGCACACATAGTCAATATGTTTAATTTCCTGGAGTAAAATGGCCAGTGATTGACAAGCACAGACTATTGGTACAACTTTCATTAACTCACATTCACCATGTTATCTTTTTTGAATTTGCCATTCCTTAAATTTGTTAAATGATAACAGACCTGCGATCAGATACATTTACCAAGCCATCGCCCCAAATGCTTAAAGCGATGGTAGAAGCCTCCGTTGGGGATGATGTTTTTGGAGAGGATCCTACCGTTAATCAATTGGAAGCTTTTGCGGCTGAAATATTTGGGATGAATGCTGCCTTGTTTTGTCCAAGCGGGACCATGACCAACCAGGTTGCCATTAAATGCCATACTTCTCCCGGAGATGAGGTGATTTGCGATAAACTAAGTCACGTATATATTTACGAAGGTGCAGGTATTGCCTTTAACAGCGGTTGCCAGGTTAAACCGATTGAAGGTGACCGCGGCAGGATCAGTGCTGAACAAGTAATTGAAGCCATCAATCCCGAGGATATTCATAAGCCAAAAACAGCGCTCGTGAGCATAGAAAATACTGCAAATCGAGGTGGCGGAAGTTGTTATGACTTTAGTGATATTCAAGCCATTAAGGAAGTGTGCCTGAAAAATAATTTGAGTTTTCACTTAGATGGTGCCAGGCTCTGGAATGCAATGGTGGCAAAAACGGAGAGCCCCAAAAAATATGGAGAGATTTTCGACAGCATTTCGATTTGCCTGAGCAAAGGCCTGGGGGCACCTGTAGGGAGCTTGCTTCTGGGAAGCACAACATTCATAAAAAAAGCAAGAAGAATCAGAAAGGTTTTTGGTGGCGGCATGCGGCAGGCTGGATTTATGGCGGCAGCAGGGATCTATGCATTGGAAAATAATGTTGACCGCCTGGCGGAGGATCATCAACATGCAAAAGCAATTGCGGCGGCTTTAATGAAAAAAGATTTTGTCGGGAAGATCCTGCCCGTAGAAACCAATATACTCATCTTCGAAGTGAAGGGAGCATATGTTCCAACGTCTTTTGCAGATTATTTAAAAAAACAGGATATCTATTGTATTCCTATTTCGCCTACACAGGTGCGCATCGTTACACATTTGGATGTAACTGGAGGTATGGTAAAGAGGCTCATCGGGATAATAGAGGCAATGTAAATAAGAAATAAGGAATTTTAAATAAAGAATGAGAAAGTGAAAATTTTGCATGATGTTACTTGCTTATTTCTTATTTTCCATTTCTTATTCCTTATTATTCGTTCTTAACTCAGCATTCAAAACTCACAACTCCTAACTCCAAACATGTTTCCCAAAATCAACCCCACCTCTACTCCTGCATGGCAGCAACTACAGGAAAAATTCAAGTCAATAAAAAGCAAGCCTGTAAAAGATCTTTTCAAGGAAGATGAAAAAAGATTTGAGAAATATTCCATCCAGTTTGAAGACATCCTGTTTGACTATTCAAAAAATGGTATTGATGAAGAAACAATTCAATTATTATTACGGTTAACAAAAGAATGCCAACTTGAAGATGGAATAACAGCGATGTTTTCGGGTGAGAAAATAAATGGCACAGAATCCCGTGCCGTGCTTCATACAGCATTGAGAAATTTTTCCGGCAAACCAGTTATGGTTGATGGCCTTGATGTAATGGGTGAAGTAAAAAAAGTGCAGGAACAGATGAGGTCCTTTTGCAATAAAGTTCATGATGGAACCTGGAAAGGTTTTACCGGAAAAAAAATAAAATACATTGTTAACATTGGTATCGGTGGCAGTGACCTTGGGCCCGTGATGGTTACAGAAGCACTTATACCTTACCGAAAGCCTGGTATCCAACCTTATTTTGTGAGCAATGTTGATGGCACCCATATCAGCGAGACGCTCAAAAATATAACTGCAGATGAATCTCTTTTCCTTATTGCCAGCAAAACTTTTACTACGCAGGAAACCATGACAAATGCAAATACTGCGAGGGAATGGTTCTTAAAAAACGGGGGAAAAGAATCGGATATTGCAAAACACTTTGTTGCACTTAGCACCAATGCCGAAGATGTGTCGAAATTTGGAATAGACACCGCAAATATGTTTGTTTTCTGGGATTGGGTTGGCGGCCGTTATAGTTTATGGAGTGCGATCGGCCTATCGATCGCATTGACGATTGGTTATGACAATTTTGAATTACTATTGAAAGGTGGATTTTCTGTAGATAATCACTTTAGAAATACTGCTTTTGAAAAAAACATTCCTGTCCTCATGGCATTGATAGGAATATGGTACAGGAATTTTCATGGCACAGCAACCGAGGCCATCCTTCCATATGATCAATACATGCATCGCTTTGCCGCCTATTTTCAGCAAGGAAATATGGAAAGCAATGGTAAGTATGTTGACAGGAATGGAGATAAAACCACTTACCAAACCGGCCCCGTTATCTGGGGTGAGCCCGGTACAAATGGCCAGCATGCTTTTTACCAACTCATCCACCAGGGAACCCAGGTGATTCCCTGTGATTTTATTGCACCTGCACAATCTCACAATCCCATTGGCGACCATCATGTAAAGTTATTATCCAATTTTTTTGCGCAAACGGAGGCTTTGATGAACGGAACAACCAATGAAAACCCATATCGTGTTTTTGAAGGCAACAGGCCAACAAATTCTTTCTTATTAAAAAAGATAACTCCATACAGCCTGGGTCAAATGATCGCATTATATGAACATAAAATTTTTGTGCAGGGTGTTATCTGGAACATCTATAGTTTTGATCAATGGGGCGTAGAACTTGGAAAACAGCTTGCAGGAAAGATCTTGCCTGAACTGAATGATGATTCGATTGTGACTGCACATGATTCGTCAACGAATGGTTTGATCAATGCGTTTAAAAAGCTGAGATAGCTGCAAGCTACAAGCTGAGAGCTGAGAGCTGAGAGCTAAGAGCTGAGAGCTCTGAGCTCCGAGCCAGGAAATGATAGATGAATCGCAGAATGAAAAAAAGTTGTCCTAAATTAAAACATAAAATTACAACTGACAGCCCACAGCTCATAGCTCATAGCTTGTAGCTTGTAGCTTGTAGCTCGTAGCTAACAGCTTCCTCATGAAAAAGTCTATTATTTTTATTTCAATACTGGTTATTTCTACAGTCTTCCTCTCCCGCTGTATTAACAACCAGTTGGAACCGGGGAAAGATCCACGTGGGAACTTATATGCGGGTTCGGCCGCATGCAGGGAATGCCATCAAGCGCTTTATGATACATTCATTAATACTGCACATGCAAAAGCTACTTCAAAAGGCCTTGCTGAAAATATCCATGGGAATTTTGCTGACAACAAGAATCTGTTTAATTTTTCTGCCAGCAGTAAGATGCGGATGGAAAAAAGAGGCAATGCTTATTACCAGGTGATCTACCAGGATGGAAAAGAAAACGGTGCATATAAATTCGATCTGCTGTTTGGTTGCCGTAATGCCCAAACAAGTGGTTACTGGTCCAATGATAGGTTATATGAATTGCCATTATCGCATTATGCTTCGGCTGATGCCTGGGGAACAAGCCCTGGCTATCCTGTTGACCTGATCAAACTTGGCAGGCCGATCAATGAAAACTGTTTGGATTGCCATAGTTCAAATATTAGCATCAAACCTGGTGCTCCAATCACTTCGGATCAAATGTATGATAGCGCTTCATTGGTTTATGGGATCGATTGTGAACGGTGCCATGGACCCGCTATTAACCACGTGAATTATCACCGTGTAAACCCAGGGCTTAAAACTGCAGCTTATCTTGTGAGAAACAATTTGCTTACACATCAACAAAAACTGGATGCTTGTGCTATATGCCATGCGGGGAATGATATGACGAAGATCCAATCGCGGTTCCAGTTTAAGATGGGTGATACTCTTGGTTATTTCTTTGTGGACGAACATCCCAAAAATAAAGATGAGATTGATGTGCATGGCAATCAATACGGCAAATTACATCAAAGCAAATGCTTTCTCAACTCTGATAAAATGAATTGCAGTACCTGTCACGATCCCCATAAAGATGACACGAAAGACCTTGCCTTTTATTCTCAAAAATGCATGAACTGCCACAAGCCTGAAACTCATAACTTTTGTCCACAGTTCGCTTCTTTGGGAGAAAGTATAAAAAGTAATTGCATCGATTGCCATATGCCTAAACAAGCATCAAAATCAATCCGTTTTCAGTTGCAGCAAAGCGGCCTTCAATCTTCTTATTTGTTGAGGACGCATGAGATCGCAGTGTACAGGGAGGAAGCTAAGAATTAAAGCAGCATCACTTGCAGACAGCTTTATCTTCTCAGTGGTTATTGAACCAGGTAAATAATGGTTGGGAAGTGATCGCTGTACCCATTATCCCATGTCCTGTCGATGGTAAAGGAACGATGCGGATAGCCTGCCTCCGGGCCCGACGAATGCATGATGAATTCTTTCTTAAATATTTGAGTCTTAAAATATTTCCACTTATTGTTATTATTTTTTAAGAATGCTCCTGATAACATTATTTGATCAAGCAGGTTCCATTGTCCCTGGAAGATCTCTGTTCCCCTTCCGCTTTTATAAATTTTGATCCATGGATTATAAATATCAGTGACAGTTACGTTGGCAGTATCTGCTTTAGCTTTTAAAATCTTTATTATGCTTGCATCTGTAGGATTATCATTGAGATCACCCATGATCAATATTTTGGTATTGGGATCAATGGCCAGCAAAGAATCTACAACCCTTTTATCTACCCCGGCTGCAACCGCACGGTGGGGCATGGTTTCAGATTCACCACCGCTCCTGGAAGGCCAGTGATTCACCATGATATGCACTGTATCGTTTCCTGCAAAAATACCTTTGATGTAGAGAACGTTTCTGGTAGGCCTTTCCTGCCCAACTTTTCGCAAGTCAACATATAAAGGTGTAGAACTTAATAAGCGGAAGTATTTTGGATTGTAAAGGAAGGCTGTACTTATGCCACGCACATCAGGAGTCGGGTGCCATACATATTGATAATTCCGATCTTTAAGTTCCGGCTGCTTTAGCAAATCATTAATGGCCAGGTCGTTTTCTATTTCTGCTATTCCAACGATCGCCGCTCCATCAGGAGTTACATCGGTTCCCATTTTGCTTAATACCGTGGCAATGTTATGCAGCTTTTGATTATACACTTCATAGGTATAATGATAGTCACCATTAGGTGTAAAATCCTCATCGAGCTTGGTTGTATCGTTTTCAGGGTTAAATAGGTTTTCCACATTATAAAAACCTACCGCAATCACCTTATAATTTTTCTGTGCATCAACCGGCTGATAAAATGCAATAAGGGCAAAAAAAATCAAGTACTTCGTCATGAGTTATATTTTATAAAATGGTATTTAATGCAAAAACAAAAGTATCAACTAAAAAGCCCCCATTCAATTGAGGGCTTTTACATTTATGTTATGTGATTCACAAATTTTCGATCATAGATGGAGGATCGCAGATCCATCATTACCATTTGTCAACTTCTTCCGCATGCCCATTGTCCTGGCTCGACGGAGAAACTGGTTCTTCAGCCTTATCACTCATCGTAACCGGGGAAGCAGCAGGAGTCGCGTCTTCTATCGTGCTTACAGGTGATGTTGATCCGTCACCATATGTGTTTTCCGCTTTTGGCTGTCCGTCTTCACCTTCATAGGGTGTATCATGGTTAAAGGCATCAAAATCAAAATCGGGCATGAGTTCCGTTTTCACATGCTCCACTGTTTCATTCAGGCCTCTTAAGAATTTATTAAAATCTTCCTTGTACAAAAAGATCTTATGACGATCATAACCGTCAGAGTCGAATCGTTTGCGGCTTTCTGTGATGGTCACATAAAAATCGTTGCCCCTGGTTTCCCTTACATCAAAAAAGTAAGTTCTGCGTTTGCCAGCTTTTACCCTAATGCTGTAAACACTTTCCATTTTCTTATCATTGTTTTCGTACGCCACTGTATGTTGTTTTTTAAATTCTTAATTTGACAAAGATAAATTTGTTTTCGATATGACAAAATAATTGAGACTTTTTGTGGCGGGGACCCGTATTTGAGAAATCCCAGGATAAATGAGTATGGGCTTTCCGGGAAGGCTTGCTACTAAATATTCGAATTATTGCCCTACGGCTTTCGTTCCTGCTCCTGCTGCCTTGCAAACATTTCGGCGTATATGCCTGACTTCTTCATCAAAGTTTCATGGTTACCGAGTTCCATTATTTTTCCTTCATCCATCACAACTATCTTATCAAAATTAAATAATGAAAAAATCCGATGGGTTATGATAATGGCGGTTTTATTTTCCAGGTAAGCGTAGAGGTTGCTGATAATCTCCTTTTCTGTTTTGCCGTCAACAGCGCTCAGGCAATCATCGAATATTACAATCTGTGGGTCTTTGATCAAGGCCCGTGCTATGGAAATCCGTTGCTTCTGTCCACCGCTTAATGTAACACCCCGCTCCCCTACGACGGTTTCAAATCCTTCTGCAAAGGAACTGATTTCATTAAAGATACTCGCCTGTGTAGCCGCAGTAATTACTTCGTCCTGTGTGGCCGCATTCTTTCCGAACTTTATATTGTTGCTGATCGTTTCACTAAAAAGGAAAACATCCTGAGGTACATAACTAATTCGTGAACGCAGTTGTTCGAGATTGATCTTATTAACAGGAACGCCATCATACAGGATCATTCCTTTCTGTAGATCATACATCCTTAGCAAAAGCTGTGCAATGGTGGATTTGCCCGAACCCGTTTTACCGACTATGGCGACTTTCTCTCCCTGATTGATCTGTAAAGTAAAATCCTTGATCGCATGAATACCGGTATGCGGGTAAATAAAATCTGCGTTCACAAAAGAAATATTGCCGTTAAGTGGTGCATCTGTTTTTTGAGCAGCATTTTTTATTACAGGCGCTGTAAGTAAAAATTCATTGATGCGTTTTTGAGATGCCACAGCACGTTGTGTCATACTTGCAGTCCAGCCGATTGCACTCACGGGAAACGTTAGGAGCTGTATGTACATTACAAATTCTGCGATCTTGCCTACCGAGGCCCCAGGTGCATGATTTGCAACATCCAGCCCCCCGACCATGATGGTAATTAAGGTACTTAGCCCGATCATCAATGCCATGCTTGGGAAATAGATGGCTTCTGTTTTTGCAAGGCTCAACGCATTGCTGCGGTAAGATTCGCTGTTCCGCTTAAAAAAACCAAGCATGGCTTTTTCCTGTACAAATGATTTTATGACCCTGATACCCGAATATGATTCCTGTGCATTGGTGGTGAGGTCACTTAGCAATGATTGAATCCTTTCGCTTTTTTTGTTGATAATGGTATTTACAAAATAAATAGTGAGGGCTAAAATTGGCAAGGGGCATAAAGCAACCAGTGTGAGCTTCAGATCTGAAAGCATCATGTAATAAATACTGAAACCGATCACTGCAGCAAGGTTGATAAAGTACATGATGGCCGGGCCTGTGTACATACGCACCCGGCTCACGTCTTCTGCAATCCTGTTCATGAGATCGCCTGTGCTGTGTGTTTTATAAAAAGAAGTATCAAGTTTTTGGTAATGCCTGAATATTTCGTTTTTCTGATCGTACTCGATATGCCGGCTCATCACGATAATGGTTTGGCGCATCAGGAACATAAAGAATCCACTGATAATGGCAACGATGATAAGGATAATGCCGGTGTACAGGATCTTGTTCTCCGGATGTTCATTAAAATTATCAATTACAACTTTTACGATATCTGCATAATTTTTATATGAATCCTTGTAGTTCCTGTCGGTTTCCTGTGTACCCGCCCCAATGGAATGTACAACCGTGTTTACAACATAGCCTGTTAGTTGGGGGGATATTATCCTGAAGAAATTGGTAAGTATAACAAATAAAATTCCGAGGAAAAACAACCAGCGATACTTCCAAAAATATTTATTGAGGGTAGATAGTTGAGTCATCAGCTGCAAAAATAATGAAAAGGAATGCAGGTTTCGAAAATTGAACACTGCAAGTTGGATATTGATCAGTCCACGAAGCCAAGTCTGCAAGAAATTTTCTATACCCAACGTACAAAATTCGATGTTCAAGTACTTGAGTGTTGAATATCGCATGTTGGATATTGGTCATTTCACGAAGCCGTCTCCATAAAAAAATATTCAATATCCAACGCTCAATATTCAACGTTCAAGGAAGGATCATTTACTTTTCTTCATTATAATTGTTCGTCCCTTTGCAAAGGCGTCCCGTCTTTTGCTATCTCCAAAATAGGTGAACTTAATGCTGTCATTATCTAAAAACTCCATTTGTCCTTTAAAGCTTAGCTGTTTTCCGTTGTCGGTTGCAGTGAGCGATACTTCAACGGGCATTTTATTAAAATCTGCTGTGTAGGTTGCCAGCGGAAGCCTGCCTCCCGGGGCAGTGATCATTACTTTTGAATCGGCAAAAAATTCCAGTTGAAGCTGGTCGCCGCGATCATTGCCCTGCCATTTGCCCAGCAAATCACGATTGGAGCGAATCTGGGCAGACGCAGCGCCAAGGACTAACAGAAAACAAGTGATTATAATGACATGCTTTTTCATTTTGGCATTTGTAAATGGTGAATATTCAGATCGGAAAGCCTTACACTGTGTAAGTCTGCTGTAAAGTTATTATAATTGTCTTTCTGAATGGTTGATTTGTTTATTTTAAATTATCATTTGATTATAATGGAGGGCACTTATTATAGAATTGATCAATCAGCCACCATAAAAAATCTGCCGGCAAAAGGCGGATTGCCCAATTCCCGATTCCCGATTGCCGCCTTCTATAGCAACATATCACCTTTAATAAAAACAGGAAAAACAAGTGAAGATTTATTCCTATTTTCATCCCATGTTTAAATCTTCAGGCAGGTATTGGCTCTGCCAGTTTGCAGGATGGGGAGGCTGGGCACTCATTAATTTATTTTTTGCATACCAATTTGCAAGTGATATTTATTTACACCCTGAAACCAAAAGAAACCTTTTCTTTTTCGCATTATTTCTTGATTTGTTCTGGAGCATACTCGTAACCCATCTCATTAGGCTGGTATTAAAGCGCATCCAATGGATGAAATTTTCTTTTGCGAGAGTGACTGCCATTTTCCTGGTGGGCGTGATCTCTGCCGGTTTACTTGAGTATTACGCATTCAAAGTTACCTCTGATGTTACGGGGCTTTCGCTAGACGATTACAGCAACAACCAGCGAAAAGAGAAAGCCATTTCGATGGAGAAGGAAATGCAACTCGCCAACACTGACTATTATAATTATTCCACAAAGAATGCGGTAGATTCAACAAAACTTAACGCCTCCAACAAGATCAAAAAAGACACTGGTTGGCACCGGGATGAAAAAGGCCAGTGGCAGTTTGAAGAACTAAGAAAAGGGAAAGACTTCTGGGCGATCCTCATCACTTTTATTTTAATGGCGCTATGGCTGTTGATCTATTTTATCTGGCATTATATCAATAAGAACAGGAATGACCAGATCGATAAACTTCAACTGGAAGCAATGGTAAAATCACTTGAATTAAAAACCATCAAGTCACATATTAACCCACATTTTATTTTTAACGCTCATAATAGCATACGGGCACTGGTAGACGAAAACCCGGCCCGGGCAAGGCAGGCTATTACAGAATTAAGTAATATACTTAGGAGCAGTATGCAGGCGGAAAAAATGGAAACCGTTCCTCTTCAGCAGGAACTTAACATTGTAAAGGATTACCTCGCTTTGGAACACATGCGCTTTGAAGACCGCCTGAAGATTGAGATGGATATCGAAGAGGCTACACTTTCACAAACCATTCCACCGATGATGTTGCAAACATTGGTAGAAAATGCAATAAAACATGGCATCAGCAAAAGTATGAATGGCGGAACAGTGAGGATCATATCTGCTTATAAAGACGGGCACCATGAACTAATTGTTCAAAACTCAGGGTCCCTGAATGGTTACAATCTTTCCCGAAAAGAAGGCTTTGGAATTACCAGCACCCATGAAAGATTAAATCTACTATACCAGGGAAAAGCCAATTTCGAAATGCACGAGACAGATGGAATGGTAGAATCAAAGATCATTCTCCCGGTGTTCAAAACTTAGCATTGTTGAAGATTCAGCAATGAACATTTCATATTGAATATTCACAACAGGAACTTGCCTGAATAATGTTGGCTTTAATTTCACTAACCACTTCCAGATTCTATATCGATCGTTTTGGTACGATAACGTAATTTTGCTCAAACGCCTCCAGCTATAATGATAACAGACAGGTATAACCGGCCCCACAATTATTTGCGGATCTCGCTAACCGATAATTGCAACATGCGTTGCTTTTATTGTATGCCTGATGAGGATTATGATTTCACACCCGCGTCTAAACTCATGCAGGCACACGAGATCATAGCCATCGCAAAAACATTCGTATCGCTTGGTGTAAATAAGATCAGGCTCACCGGCGGTGAACCTCTTGTAAGAAAAGATGCAGCTGAAATAATTAGTTCAATTGGCAAACTACCGGTGAAGCTCACACTCACAACCAATGGTTCAAGGATTCATGAGTTTATTGATATCCTCGAACAAGCAGGCGCCCGCTCTTTAAATATCAGCCTTGATACCCTGCAGCGGGATAAATTTCTAATGATCACAAAACGGGACCAGTTTCTACTTATTAAAAATAATATTGAACTTTTATTACAAAGAAATTTCCACGTAAAAATAAACGTGGTGCTCATGAAGGGAATGAATGATAGCGAGATCAACGATTTTATTGGATGGACCAAAGATGCCCCTGTTCATATACGGTTCATAGAATTTATGCCTTTTGAGGGAAACAGGTGGACAAGCAACAAAGTTTTCACAATGCATGAAATATTAGAGAAAGTAAGATCAGCCTATGCTGTTGAAACACTTGAAAACGATCTTCATGATACAGGAAAAGCTTTTAAAGTCCCGGGACATGCAGGTACATTTGCGATCATCAGTACAATGACAGCGCCTTTTTGCAGCGGATGTAACCGTATCCGCCTTACCGCTGACGGCAAAATAAAAAATTGCCTTTTTTCCAAAGAAGAAACAGACCTATTAACAGCATACAGGAATCATGAAGACATTGTTCCTTTAATAAATCATAGCATTCAAGATAAATTCTTTTCACTCGGCGGGCAATTGAATACCGATTTCGAACATTTACAGGTGGAGGAAATTAAGAACAGGAGCATGATCAGCATTGGAGGTTAATAACCAGATGATAAAAACTTAAAAGTTCGAAGCCTTTTTGCATTGTCGATCGTCGCAAATACTGGCAACGATTAATAATAGTTGAATGTATAAGCCAGGTTGTATCACAATAAATCTTCGCCCGGTGATTTTTAATAATCAAGCTTCATAGTCAAAAAGACAAACCAATGATTTCAGTTACCGAGGCCAAACAGATCATCAAAGATCATTGCAAAGCATTGCAGCCTGTTGTAATAAAACTGTCAGAAGCCCATGGAAAGATTTTAGCAAAAGATCTTTTCAGTACGTTTGATATTCCTGCCTTTCCCCAATCCTCAATGGATGGATATGCATTTAATTTTGATGGTTACATGCAATATAAAATACTACAAATCGCGGGTGAGATCGCCGCAGGTGATAAGTTGAATATTTTGTTGGAAGAAAATGCCGCCGTAAGGATTTTCACCGGTGCAGCTGTGCCTACAGGAGCAGATACGGTTGTAATGCAGGAAAGAACGAGTGTTGAAAACAATAGGCTTTTTATTATGGATGAAAATATTAAGGCTGGTAGTAATGTAAGGGCAAGAGGCTCGGAGATAAAAAAAAATGTACTGGCCCTGGAAAATGGCAGTTTACTAACTGCCGGAGCTATTGGTTTTTTAGCTGGCATAGGTATTACAGAAGTCCTCGCCTACCCTTCTCCGTTTGTAACAATCATTGTAACGGGTAATGAATTACAATCACCGGGTTTACCATTACAACATGGGCAGGTTTATGAGTCCAATTCGTTTGCGCTTGAAGCCGCATTGCGTACTTTAGGCATTAACACAATCATAACTGAACGCGTAGACGATAACCTGTCAGGCATTGAGTCAGCATTACAAAATGCACTCATGCAATCGGATATTGTTTTGCTCACAGGCGGTGTGAGTGTTGGCGATTATGATTTTGTGGTGAAAGCCGCAGAAAATTGTGCTGTTGAAAAACGCTTTCATAAAGTGAAACAAAAACCCGGCAAGCCCTTGTATTTCGGCAATAAAGCAAGCAAGATTGTTTTTGGCTTACCGGGGAATCCATCATCAGTGCTTACCTGCTTTTACCAGTATGTTGTGCCGGCGATACACATTTTACAAAATCGCCCATGCATGATCAAAGAAATGAAAGCAGACCTGGTCAATGCTTATAATAAACCTACAGGCTTCACTCATTTTTTAAAAGGATACTACAGCGGCACAAAAGTCAGCATTCTACCAGGGCAGGAAAGTTACAGGATGCAATCCTTTGCAAAAGCGAACTGTTTAATTGAGTTTGATGAAACAGTTAGCCAGGCTAGTGAGGGAGAACCTGTGAAAATTTATATGTTATCTTGCTGATGGGTTTCTTTATTAAGCATCCATGGACCATACTTATTTATTTTACATATTGCTGGCTGTCGTTGCATTTTTATATGCATCAGTTGGCCACGGTGGGGCAAGCGGTTACCTGGCGCTTATGGCGGTTTTTAATTTCACGCCGGAGGTAATGAAACCCACAGCATTGCTGTTGAATCTTTTTGTATCAGCAATTTCTTTTTTTCAATTCTATCGGGGTAAACATTTTATATGGAAGATATTTTTGCCCCTGGCAATTGCCTCGGTGCCCATGGCCTACCTCGGAGGCAGCATCTATGTTGAGACGGGTTTATACAGAAAAATACTGGGTGTGCTATTACTCGTTCCAATCTTGCGGTTTTTATTTTTCCAAAATACAAGCGTCACAAACACGAAGCCATCCAACTTCTATTGGTCGTTCGTTATCGGAGGGGCCATTGGTTTTCTTTCAGGGCTAATTGGCATAGGTGGTGGCATCATTTTATCGCCACTGTTATTATTATTAAAATGGACCGACCAAAAACAAACAGCAGCCATCAGTGCTTTGTTTATTTTTGTAAATTCAGCATCTGGGTTAGCAGGACAATTTCAACATGGCATTGAACTAACCGGGGAAATGTATCTATATGTTGGTATAGCGATTGTTGCTGGATGTTGCGGAGCTTATTTGGGTGCATTGAAATTTAATCAATCGATGTTGAAAAATATTTTAGCTGGCGTGCTGTTCTTAGCCTCTGCTAAACTACTTTTTACATAAATGAAAAACAGATTATAAACAGGAATGAAAATACAGGTTGAAATATTTGGTCAATTAACTGATATAACAAAAGACAAAACCGTTGAAATTACAACTGTTGAAGACACGGACGGGTTGCTGCAAAAATTGTATGAACAATTTCCGGCATTACGATCAGCCTCATTTGTGATAGCAGTAAACAATAATTTAATCCACGGCAATACCGGCTTGGAGAATAATAATACGGTTGCTTTAATGCCGCCTTATTCCGGGGGATAATTTTTAAAGGTTTAATAATCGCATGTTGCAAAGAAAAATTAAAAATATTTTTATTGATGGGCCGATCGCTTCATCGTTTATTGCTGATAGCATACAGAAGCACCAGGCGAAAACCGCAATTGGTGGCCATAGCATTTTTTTGGGCCAGGTGCGGGCAGATGCATTGAACGACAAAACCGTTGGCGCTATTGAATACAGCGCCAATAAACCGATGGCCAATGAAACAATGCATTCTATCCGGGAAGAAATTATTTTAAAATATGATCTTACCTGCATGCATGTGTATCATAGCGTCGGCTATATAAAAGCCGGCGAAATTTGCCTCTTTGTGTTCACTTCATCTGCTCACAGGAAAGCTGCTATTGAAGCCTGCAACGAAACGGTCGAAAAAATAAAATCATTATTGCCTGTTTGGGGAAAAGAAATATTCGATGATAAATCTCATCAATGGAAGGTAAATGTTTAAACACAAATGGTAAATATCACACACAAACAACATTCATTAAGAAAGGCGGTTGCAACTGCAATTGTGAATGTTTCTCTGCCTGCAACAATTGCAGCAATTATAGACAAAACAGTTCCGAAAGGCGATGTATTTGAATTTGCAAGAGCTGCCGGCTTGCTTGCAATAAAAAAAACGAGTGATGTAATTCCCGACTGCCATCCATTGCCAGTAGAATATGCAGCAATTACATATGAAATGAACGATATGCAGGTGCAGATCAGGGTTGAAGTTCAAACCATCTACAAAACAGGTGTAGAAGTAGAAGCCATGCATGGTGCGGCCATCACTGCACTTACTATGTACGACATGCTTAAGCCCATTGACAAAAATGTCGAGATCAGTACAATTAGACTTATAAGTAAGGAGGGAGGGAAAACCGATTATGCCGGCAATCAAAATAAGCAACTACGCATTGCAGTTATAGTTTGTTCAGATAGCATTTCGGCAGGAAAAACCCAGGATCTGTCCGGGAAGTTGATCAAAGAAAAAATAAGCAACTTTGAGCTTGATGTAGAGAATTTTGAGATCATACCTGATGATATTGAACAAATACAAAGTAAATTAAAACAATTGGCCCGGGACGAATTTGACCTGGTCCTTCTCACCGGCGGCACCGGGCTCTCGGCAAGAGATGTTACACCCGAAGCTTTGAAACCACTGATAGAAAGAGAGGTACCCGGCATCAGTGAACTGATGCGAAGTTATGGACAGCAACGAATGCCTTATGCGATGTTAAGCCGCAGCGTTTCTGGTTTTATCAATAAAAGCCTTGTTATTGCGATGCCTGGATCACCCAAAGCTGCCGAAGAAACAATGGATGCATTGTTTCCACATGTGTTGCATGTTTTTAAAGTTGCCCTGGGAGAACGCCATGAATAACATAAGCGTGGGCTACCAGCTACTTCTTCAACATTTCAAAAGTTAACTAAAACTTTTCCTAAGCGGCCAATCCTGATCGGGCCGATAACATGCACTATGAAGGAAAATTACCCGCTTCCATATTGTGTCAAACTGCCTGTTGGCGATAGCCATTGTTATTTAAATTAAACTCCCACAGCTCACACCAAAGTTCTCTACAGTTCAGCAAAATTTCATTCCAATTTCCTGTGCGGGTTGTTACTCTTTTGTCAATTCATTTTTAATCTTAAAACAAAATTTTATGCAAACATTCAAATGGGCCAACCCGCTCAAAAAATTACAACTACTGTCTATTATCGTTTTGCTGATCTCGATCTTCGCATCCTGTAAAAAAAACAATGATATCGTTACCGAAAATCCGTCGCAGGCCGACAACGAGCAGGCTGCCGTTGCTACAGCCAGGCAATTGGAAACATCTGCCGCTTCTGATGCAGCGAAAGAGGCCGAAGCTTTAGGGTTTAACCAGCAGCGCAACAATAGTAATAGCACCCAGGGGAATATCGTTGAAATTGCGATTGGCAATCCCAATTTTTCTTCACTTGTAGCAGCAGTCGTAAAAACGGGTTTGGCAGGTGCACTTTCTGACCCGGCCGCCAACCTTACTGTTTTTGCACCAACGAACGGCGCCTTCGCCCAACTACCTGCACCATTTAATAATGCATCAAACATCAATGGGATCAGCGATGCTGGCCAAATAGATTTTTTAAAAAATGTACTGCTATACCATGTACTGGGTGCTGAAGTATTTAGCAACCAGGTTAGCAATGGGCCAGGCAGTGCTACTACATTAAAAGCTGCGGGTGCGAGCAACGATAACACCATTTATCTATCTAAAACATTTGGCCTCATTAGGGTAAATGGGCAAAGCACTGTTATTTACCCGAACCTGGATGCCAGCAATGGCGTAATTCATGTTATCAATAAAGTTTTATTATTTCCTACTAATAATATTGCAGAGATAGCAATAGGGAATGCCGACCTGTCAGCACTTGTTGCTGCTCTTGTCAAAACAAACCTGGCCGGAGTTTTTGCAGGCAGCGGCGATTTCTCTGTTTTTGCACCAACCAATGCTGCATTTGCGCAGTTATCAGCGCCATTTAATAATGCTACCAATATCAGCAATATCAGCGACCCGGCACAGATTGCTGCGTTGTCAAACATTTTAAGATACCATGTAATAGCCAGCCGAAACTTTACCTGGGATCTTGGAATACTCAGCAGAAAAACAACGCTTGCTGATGCTCCAAAAAATAAAATCACTACCATTCTTGGTTACAACACAGGTTGGGTAAAAGGTGATAATAATAACAGTTATGCCCAGGTAAACCCGGGAGACATTCTTGCGACAAATGGTGTGATACACGTAATTGGAAAAGTGCTACTACCAAAATAATAAGCAAATTTTAAAAGCAAAAAGCCACTTTATTTTCAGTGGCTTTTGCTTTTCAATTACATCGGCGTAATCAGTATTTACTGAGGACATTTTACGCCTGGTTACGATGAACATGAATAAATACTGTTCACTACCTTCAATCTGCCAATCATGATCTTAAGCAGGTGACAGCAATGCTTCAATATTATAGCAGAAGATAACGGTCCCCTGTAAATGCCATCGGCTGTCAAACGCTAATACTAAGAAGCAGCTTCTGTTTCAAACAAAAATACCGGGCTTTAGTGCTGTCTCTGGCGAGGATTTATTCTGACCAAGAAGCCTCCGACACAGTTTTGATGTTTTCTGTCACTAAGCATTACTTGCGCTCGCTTACGTTTATCAGGAAATTAAACAAGTTCACTTCCGTTGGTATTTCCAACTTTTTTCTTAACCGGTACCTGCTGATCTCTACACCCCGTACGGAAATATTCAGCAGCTGTGCAATTTCTTTGGTAGATAAATTCATTCTTAGATAGGCGCTTAATTTCAATTCGTTGGGACTGAGCGATGGATATTTGTTTTTAAGATCTGATAAAAAATCACTGTGCACATTATCAAAGTGCATGGCAAATTGTTCCCATTGCTTGTCCATTTTATCCTCTTCACTTATTACACGTATGATCTTTTTCACATCGTCGGAATCTTTTTCATTGCCCGGATTATTTTTCAACCTCACCATCTGGTCTTTTACTTTGCCCAATAACTCCCCTTTTTGAACCAGGTGCATTGCAACAGATGCCAACTCGGTATTCTTATGTTGTATCTCTGCTTCAAGTTTTTCATTCCTTAATTTTACGATCTCCTTTTCTGTTTTTTCCAGCTCCAGGTTGTGCAAATAAAGTAAACGCTTTTGCTCCTCCTCGTACTTTTCCTTCTGTGCCCGGAACTTGCGTTTCAAAATAATATACAACCTGTAATTGCCAACTAAGAAAAGCAGTAAGTAAAGAGCATATGCCCAATAGGTTTGATACCAGGGTGGAAGAACGGTAAAATGATAAGTTCCTATTGCGGATTCATTGCCCAGGTTATTCCTGGCTTTTACTTTGAAAGCATAATCACCTGTTGGCAGGTTGGTATATTCCTTTTCGGTTTTTTTGGAAAATTCGGACCATCTTTCATCAAAACCTTCCAGGTAATAACTATACTCTATATTGGATTGTTGTGCATATACCGGCGAGGCATAATCGAAATGAAAAGAGTTCCAGGAATGGCTCACTTTGTTTTTCCTGTTGGCTGCCGGGCCATTGTCCTCGTTTACTTCACCGGTGTAACCCCCAAAAAGCAGGCTGTCGATTTGGTTCATGGCCCTTACCGAAGTGATCTGTACCTGTAGCGGGTATTTTATTTTTTTATACTGCTCGAAATTGATATGATAAAATCCCCGCTCCCCTCCTATGAACACATTATTTTTATCTACCGGGTAAATATGTTCGAAGCCACTTACAAACTTATTTGTGAGCTCAGGAAAGTAAATAATTTGTGGGGTAGCTGAGGACATATCAACAACGCCCAGTATCTTATCAAACACAAACCATATATTGCCGGAACCATCTTCTTTCAGATACCTTATTTTTTTTCCATTAAAGACCTTATTAAAAAAATCAGAGAGGATAAATGCATCTTTTGATTCGTCATATTCGTACAAGCCTTTTTCGGTAGCCAGTACAATATGATTTCTGACTTTAAATATATAATTGCCATTCGTTGAAAATATCCCTTCTTTATTTGTATAAAATTTCAGTGTGGCTGTTTTGCCTTGCAACCCCACCCTGTAGATTCCCTTATATGGATGAGCGATCCAGATATTATTGTTATCAACACACACGAATCTTGCTGATTCAAAATAAGCATGCATACTGTCCTTTGTAAAACTTCCATTCGCATAATTATAGAAATTGATGCCCTGGTAAGTTCCTGCCAGCATTAGTGATGAAGGCGATACGTTTGCGTAAGGCAGGAAGGTCCAGAAACCTGTGCTCTTGTCCAATATTTTTGCAATATTGTCTTCAACCAAAAAGGCACCTTCATGATGGCCCATTAATAGTTTACCGTTGACTACAGATAAATTCCACACTTGCCCTTTAGTATTCAGAACGGCTGCAAAATCGCCTTTTACATAACTAAGGTCCTTTTCATTATCCAGCTTTGTTGAATACAGCCCATTGGAAGTACCTATATATAATTTATTATCCAAAATAGTCGCTGCATATCCTGAACCCTCGTTATAGTAATCGGGATAAATATGTTTAACGGCATTATTATATGCTATAAAATCGATCCCATTATCGAGTCCAAGCCAGAGATTTTTTTCTTTGTCGAGAAAAATACCGAGGATATTGTTATTCTGCAGTCCCTCTTTCCTTGAAAATTTTTGTACCAGCTGGCCTTGCTTATCTATGATATAGCAGCCTTCCAGGTTTGTAACCAGCGCAATATGATTTTCGTTTACCATAAGCGAAAAGGAGATGTGCGTAGCTGCAAGCTGGTCCATAAATGGCGACCTGATCCTGGTGATTTTATCAGCAGTAAGAATATAAGCACCGTCTTTAACGGTTGTAAGAATGGAGCTATCCTGGCTAACTGCTGTTAGTGAAGTTGCGAAGTAATCGGCTGGCAATTCCGATTCTCTTAAAAAGGGGGACCATATTCCGTTCTGGAAACTGAGTAGGCCTTTATCGTCATCCTGGGCGATGAGCCTGTCATTTGAAAGGGACATGAATTTCCAGTGATTACTCTTATACACGTTACAGTGGTTGCCGCTTACCTGGTAAATTTTTTCGGAGGTTTGAAAAAAAATAGCATCTTTCCAAAAATATATTTCCCACACGTCAGTAAAGGATTTTTCATCTTTAGGTAACAAGTCCCGCAGCGAATGATATTTAAGTGCACCGTTGGCCTCCGGGGAGAAATACCCAAACTCGTCCTGTCCCCCCACATATAACCTATTATCTGGCCCGAATTCAAGC
>JBDSBG010000186.1:0-7265 GCA_039921685.1 Ferruginibacter sp. | reverse complement strand
TTATATAAAAGGAGAAAATATCATTTGCATAAAAAGCTCATTATTTCCTGAAAATGTTTAAAAAAATTGAACATACAATCCGGCGTTTTTTTCCAAAAAGGATGAAAAATTACAAGCGTTATCTTTCAGCGGTGAATGGGTTGAAAGGTTTGGAAGTTGGAGGCCCGAGTCCTATTTTCAGTTCAAATGGATTCCTGCCGCTTTATAGTGTGATCAAGAACCTGGATGGATGTAATTTCAGCAATAATACCGTATGGGAAGGAAATATACAGGAAGGAAACAGTTATCAATATGGAAATAAGACTGGTTTCCAGATCATTTCCGATGGCACTAACTTAGCTACAATCCCAAATGGCACTTATGATTTTGTTTTGTCATGTCATAGCATTGAACACATTGCAAATCCTATTAAAGCTTTAACAGAATGGAAAAGGATCATAAAGGATGACGGACATTTAATTTTGGTTATTCCGCACAAGGATCAAACATTCGACCATAAAAGACCAATCACCACGTTAGAACATCTTATTAAAGATTTTGAATCCAATGTACAGGAAAATGATCCCACTCATTTTGAAGAAGTGATTGCGTTGCATGATATTTCTAAAGATGATGGCATTAATGATCTCGAATCACTCAGAACCAGGACATTCGATAATTTCAATAATCGTTGTGTGCATCAACATGTATTTAATACTCCTCTCGTGATCAAATTAGTTCATCGCCTTGGGCTTAAGATTCATGATGTACAGCATTTTAACCCCTTTAACATTATTATCCTGTTACAAAAAAGTATTCATCAGGATCCAAACAACGATGATTACCTCGACCCTAAAAATATCATCTATCAAAATAAGAAATTTCCATCTGATAAAATTTGGTAGATGACAACAAATATTGCGGCTGTAACAGTAATATATAATCCAGACGAAAATTTTCTCAGCAACATTTATTCATATGCCAATCATGTTTCCTTATTGGTAATTGTTGATAATTCAGAAAATCCTGATCCTGCTGTTTATGCGCTACTTCAAAAAGACGCACGTGTGTCCCTGATCCTGAATCGCGAAAATAAAGGGATCGCAGCTGCATTAAACCAGGGTATAAAATTAGCGTCCTCACATGGGTTTGAATGGGCACTTACGATGGACCAGGATTCTTATTTCCTGGATCTGATGATTGAAAAATACATTGACATTTTTATCCAACTACCGGGAAAGGATAAAGTAGCCGTGCTCGGCCCTGTATTTGAAAAAAAAGATCAAAATACCATTGCTGGAACAGTGGAAGTAACCAGCCTTATAACATCTGGCAGTTTGGTAAACATTGCTATTTTCAATCAATTGGGCGGCTACAATGAAGCGTTATTCATTGATGAAGTGGATCATGAATATTGTTACCGAGCCAAGTTGAAAGGCTTCTTAATCCTCCAGCTGCAACAGGTTTTTATGGAACATGCATTAGGAAAGGTTAAACAGGTTAATACAATTTCAGGACAAAAAAAGAAATCAAAAACATTTCATTCACCTGTACGACTGTATTACATTGTAAGGAATTCTTGTTTTGTTATAAAAACCTACAAAAAATCATTTCCATCAGAAATGAAACTTAAAAGAAAAGATGTTTTGGTCAGGATAAAGAATAACTTTTTATATGGGAACAATAAAATATCGGTGCTAAAATATGTGATTCGTGGTTATATGGATTTCAGAAGAAAACGGTTTGGGAAATATTAAGTTCGCATAATTTTGATCTAGAAATTTAAATCAGGGTTGCGTGGTTTTAAATGATAATTTTACATATAACGGGATCATCAAATCAAAGGTTAGATATTAATGTCTCAAATAAGAAAAAGAAGTTTAAAAGCAACTATCTGGATCTATGTAGGTTTTGTAATTGGGGCTATTAATACTTATTTCCTTACGCACAAAGACTGGTTCAGTACCGACCAGAATGGCCTTACCAGGGTAATGATTGAGATCAGCCAGCTGGTATTTGCTTTTTCAACTTTTGGTGTTACTACCTATTTATTCAAATTCTTCCCTTACTACGAAGATAACCTGCCTTCTAAGCGAAACGATATGCTTGCCCTGGCACTCACTGTGGCTTTGGGAGGTTTTGTAATTACCTGCAGTGGAATTTTTTTGCTGGAACCTGTGATTGTTAGAAAATTTAGTGCAAACTCCATTTTACTTGTTCAATATCTTTATTGGATCCTTCCCATGGCTTTTTTTGTTTTATTGTACAATATCCTGGAGGCATACTCATATGGTTTTGGCAAAGGTGTGTTTACGAGTTTATTGAAAGAGACAATATTGCGGTTATACACACTGGTTATACTTGTTCTCAAAGTATTCGACTTCATCAATTTCAAAACTTTTATCATCCTGTTTGCATTTCAATATGCGATCATTGTATTGATACTGGCTATTCACCTTCATCAGCAAAAACAGCTTTGGCTTAGTTTCAGACCCAGCCGGGTCACGAAAAAATACAGGAGAAAAATATTTTCTATCCTGGCACTTACATTTATAGTTATCATCGTGGGGGTACTCAGGCAAAGCATTGATGGGCTTGTGCTCGCAGCAAAACAAAATCTTGGTAAAGTGGGGATCTTTGGATTGGCCGCCTACATGGTTTCAGTATTGCAGGCACCTTTCAGAAGTATGGTGGCCATTACCATTCCGATCCTTTCGCGGGCTTGGAAAAATAAGGATTTTCCGGAAATACAAAGGATCTATCAACGATCTTCCATCAACCTCTTGACCTTTTCATTATTTATCTTCTTTTGTATCTGGCTGAATTTTACAGATGGAATAATATTCTTCGGTATCAATCCCGATTACCTTGAAGGCAGATGGGTGTTTTTTTTATTGGGAATTGTTACCATCATTGAAATGGGAACAGGCGTCAACAGTCAAATCATTGGCACATCCACTTACTGGCGTTTTGAATTATGGACGAGCATTCTACTTACTGCTTTGATAATCCCACTTAGTTACTGGCTAACGGTCAGGTATGGCATTCTTGGCCCGGCGATAGCCAATCTTATTTCATTTAGTGTTTATAATTTTATACGCTTTTGTTTCTTGTGGAAGAAATTCAATATGCAACCATTTTCCTTTAAAACCATTGAGGTTATTGTCATCTCACTTCTCGCATACGCACTAACCTTTTTTGTTTTTAAAAATCTACATGGGCTTGCGGCGCTCATTTTTCGCCCGGCATTATTTGCCGCGGTATACTTGACGGCGGTCTATATGCGCAGGATCAGTCCCGACCTCATCCCAATAGTCGATAATGCCAGGCGGAGACTTGGTATATAAAGTTTGGGCTGCACTATTAAAATTCTTATATTTACTTAGCCTAACTACCAGGGCTAACTCGTTTATCAAATAACTGTATTCCCAATCCGGCATGAAATACGTTTTCCTTTTCGTTCTATTTATTGCGATTTCGGTTTTGTCTTTTTCCCAGGTTGATCTGAATTTTGGATTAAGGGCCTATTATCCATTCAACGGGAATGCGAATGATGTAAGCGGCAATTATAATAATCCTGTTTTTAATAATGCAACCCTCACGGCTGACCGTAACGGCAATCCAAATAGTGCATACCATTTTAATGGAATTGACAATTACATGCAAATTCCAAATGCCCCCTCGATCAATGCCGGCCAGCAACTATCAATTTGCACATGGGTAAAAGTAACGGGGTTTTATTATGGTCCTTGTCACGGTAACAGCATATTATGTAAAGGCGATGATGATTATCTTCCAGGGAATTATATAATGCGTTTTGATGAAGCATTTTATAATCCTGGTTGCGGCATTACTATCCCCGATACAGTTCACCAGGCTTTCAGGGGAGGTTCTACTGATGCCGCGGGTTACACTCCTTGTATTCAAAAAGATCAATGGTATGCAGTAGTATATACTTATGATGGCAGCAATTCGAAATTATATGTAAACTGTGTATTAAAATATGATATCCCTACAGCAATACCAGATGGATTTACTAACAGCTATGACCTTTTTTTCGGAAAGCTTAATAATTCAAGCTACCCTTATTGGTTTAATGGTGATCTTGACGAAGTGAGACTTTATGACCGTGTATTGAACCAGGCTGAAGTAGATGCATATTCAGGATGTGGTTCTATTGCAAATTGTACCAACTGGCTTTCGACTTCTTCTGCAAATTCTTTTTTCCGAGCAGGAGACGTTGATGTAGCAGGAAACCAGGTAACAGTAGAAGCTAATATCAACAGAACACAACCTTATTTACCCGGAACCGGTAATGATAATGAAGGGGATGTTATCTCAAAACACCTCGATGGAAGCAATACGAATTACCTGTTAAGACCCAATCACGCATATATATCTACTGATAATGGATTCTATGGCACTCCTGATGCATGCCAGATTGAATTGAACAAAACTTATCATGTAGCCATGGTATATGATGGAACCACTTTAAAATATTACCGGGATGGATTTTTAATGAGTCAGATTCCTGCAGCAGGAAATCTAATACAATCAAACCTCAATACACAAATTGGCCATTACGATGCAGGATTCTGGAACACACAATTTTTAGGTGATATAAATGAAGTCCGCATATGGAATGTTGCCAGGACCCAGGCACAGCTACAAACCTATATGAATGCTTCTTTACCTAATCCAACAACCCAACCCGGGTTGCTGGCATATTACACTTTCGATAATCTATTTAATAAACAAGGTAATCCTGCATTCAACGGCACTTTATTTAACGGGGCTTCAATCAATAATACAAATGGGAATTGCGCCTTTGTGGCTGACAGTTGCAACATTATTCCTCCTGTGCCAGCTGTGAGCATTGGTAATATTATCAATAACTATAGCCCTGTTCTGGCTCTAAATCCATGTAATAACTCGATCACGGTAGAAAACGGCAGTGCATATAACGCAGGTGATACAGTGGTGATCATGCAAATGAAAGGTGCTGAAATTGATGTAACCAATACAGCAACATTCGGCACTGTGCTGAATTATCATAACGCAGGAAATTACGAATTCAACTTTGTAAAAGCCAAAACAGGAAATATAATTGAACTTAAAAATAAACTTACCAGGCAGTATGATATACCAAATGGTAAAGTTCAACTCATCCGGGTCCCTTACTATTCAGGTAGTGTAAATGTTTCGTCTACCCTTAGCTGTTTGCCCTGGGATGGAAACAAAGGTGGTGTGCTTGTATTAAATGCAAGAGACACTGTAACACTGAATGCCGATATTGATGTTTCGGGAAAGGGTTTTCTCGGAGGTGCAGGTTTTAATTCTGCTAACCCGGTGTTGAGCTGTGGTGAGAACCAATATATTTACCCATCTACGGCGCAGGTTGTTGCCGGACTTAAAGGAGAATCTATTGTAACACTTACACCTAATATCGTTCGTGGCAAAGGGGCAGATGCATCAGGTGGCGGTGGCGGCCTTGGCCACAACAGCGGTGGCGGAGGTGGTGCAAATGCAGGTGCGGGAGGCTTTGGCGGGTATCAACTGGATAATTGCGGTAGCTTTCTTGACAACCGGGGAATCGGCGGTTATGCCTTGCCTTACAGTACGGCGGCAAATAAAGTATTCATGGGTGGAGGTGGCGGTGCAGGTAACGCTGACAATCCAAACAACTATAATCCCACCGGTGGTAATGGAGGTGGAATCGTCATTATCAATGCTGGTTTCCTGAAATCAAATGGAAACATTGTAAAAGCAGATGGTGATGAGGGCCTTGCTTGTACAATACCTGCTTATCCAGATTGTCATGATGGTATGCCGGGCGGTGGCGGTGGCGGGGCTGTATTGGCCAATATAAACCAGTATATAGATAATGCGATAGTGCAGAAAAAAGGAGGAAAAGGCGGTGATATGATCAACTCTATCACATCTGGCAGGATTGGCCCTGGCGGCGGCGGCGGTGGCGGTATGCTTTTTATAAAAAATGCCAGCCTGCCTGCAAATGTGAATTCCATTAATGCAGGTGGTCTGAATGGTGTTCTGACCGTGGATGGAAATAATCCTTATGGTGCTACAGCGGGTACGAATGGGTTAAATCTTTTTAGTCTCGTTATTCCCATTGATACTGTCCTATTCAAACCCAATATCGATTCAGTTCGTATCAAAGACAGCAACACAGTTTGCCGCAGTTTTAACTTTAACGGCTTCGGATACACGAATACTTCAGGTATAGCTTCATGGCATTGGAACTTTGGAGATGCTGCTACCGCAGACGTTCAAAATACTTCACATACTTATCTGGCAAATGGCAACTTCAATGTAACATTAACCGTCACTGATGTTAATGGCTGCAAAGACAGTATTATCAAACAGGTTACTGTGGTCAATTGCAACAATAGTATCTCAAATATCATCAACGACTACACGCCAGTCCTTGCACTGAACCCGTGCAATAATGCACTTACCGTGCAGGATGCCACACAATTTAATGCAGGCGATACGGTATTGCTGATCCAGATGAAAGGTGCTCAGATTGATTCCACCAACACATCAGCATTTGGCACCGTTACAAATTATAATAATGCTGGTAATTATGAATTCAATTATGTTTTGAGTAAAGCAGGTAATGTAATCAAACTTAAAAACAAGCTCACAAGGCAATATGATCTTCCTAACGGCAGGGTACAATTGATAAGAGTTCCGTATTATACGAGTACAATTGTTTCGGCTACCCTTACCTGTTTGCCATGGGATGGAACAAAAGGCGGTGTGCTGGCATTCAATGTTAGAGATACGCTCACGTTAAATGCTGATATCGATGTAAGCAAAAACGGTTTCAGGGGAGGTGCTCCCGGCAACTCATTTCTATGCGGTGTGGCAGATTACGCCAGTTCATTTGGAACCACCGGTAGCAAAGGCGAAGGAATTGCTGAATTAAACGCACCCTGGAATGCAGGCGGCGGACACCTGGCAAATGGCGGCGGTGGTTCATTTGGCGGTAATAGTGGAGCAGGTGGTGGATCTAACCTTATGGCAGGGGGTCTTGGAGGCAGAGAATATAGTCTCTGCCCCGGTTTACAGTCCATCCAGGGTCAGGCTTTGACAAATAACCTGAATACCAGGATATTTATGGGCGGCGGCGGAGGAGGTGGACAATTTGATAACGGTTTTCTTGTTTACCCCGGTGGCAATGGCGGCGGTATGGTGTTCATTTCAAGCAATCACGTCAAGGGTAATTCATTTAATATTAATGCAAATGGGTTTTCGCGGTCTGA
>JBDSBG010000185.1:0-22747 GCA_039921685.1 Ferruginibacter sp. | reverse complement strand
TCAACATCCCAGAATAATTTTCAGGAGGCTAAAATAACCAACCTAAAAAATCAGGTGGGTCAACATCCCAGAACGGTGGGTCAACATGAAACAGAATGGTGGGTCAACATGAAACAGAATCTACAACCCGGGCCGGAAATATTTTATTGAAGATCTAATTACAGCATGCAATAATGCTTTATTCCAGTACAATGAAAAATCAGATGGTGTTCAGAAACGCACTGTTTTCGATGATATAAAATTTATGGAAAGTTTTCAAGGCTGGTCCATTGATTTGGAAAGACACAAGGAAGGTCGCAAAGTCTTCTATAGATATGCTGATACTGGCTTCTCCATAAATAATCACCTCTTAAATGAAACCGAAGAAAACCAATTGAATGAAGTTTTACTTACTCTATCTCGATTCAAAGGGATGCCACAATTCGAATGGATTGACGAAATGGTAATTCGTTTAGAATCTTCATTCAGCTTAAAAGGCGAATCTGAGAAAATAATTGAATTCGAGCAAAATCAGTATCTGAAAGGCCTGGAGTTTTTCTCTGCAATTTTTAATTCTATTCTTTATAAAAAATCACTGGAAATTCAATATAAAGGATTTAAACAGCTTAAAAAAGAAATCATTACTTTTCATCCTTACTATTTAAAGCAGTACAATAATCGTTGGTTTGTATTCGGAAGAAGTGCTGGCAGAATTGATATTACCAACATAGCAATTGATAGGATACAAAAAATAAAAGAATCCCGGATTACTTTCAAAGAAAACAATATTCCAAATTTTAATGAACTATTTGAAGACCTGGTAGGTGTTACTATTTATCCAGAAAGCCAGCCGCAAAAAGTTCTTTTACAAATTGGTAGCGAATTGTGGCCTTACATCGAAACGAAGCCACTACACGGCTCCCAGAAACTGATTAAAAAGACAACGAATGGTACTATTATTAGTTTAATGGTACACTTAAATTATGAACTAAAATCCTTGCTTTTCTCTTTAGGTGAAAATTTAAAAGTACTCGAACCAGAAGTTCTTTCAAACGAAATAAAATTGAAGGCAAAACAAATTATTAAAAATTATTCCTGAGTGATGCAGATACAATGCATAGATACTTTTCATATTTGCTTAATAAATAAAAATGTTGTGTATTATGATAGATAAGGAAGTAAAAATTATTGACGAGGTGGTTGAACTAAAAAGTAAATTATGGAATTCCGTAAACCTACTAAGAGGTTCAATTTCTATAACTGATTTTCATTTCATTCTTTATTTATTAACTCTTAGAAGAATTAATCTATTAGATAAAGTATCTACTGCTGAGCCGGAGGATATTAAAAATAAAATAAATTCTTTAGTTTCCAAATACCAGCTTGGCGATCCTAATCTATTACAGGAATTGCATGAATATTTTGAGCGAATCATGTATGATATAAGTGATGACGTAATTTATAAGTTGGTCGAGTTATTTCAAGAATTCAATCAGAAAATTTTAGATGAACATTTTCCGGAGATATTTGATGATTTCTTGTTTAGATTAAATGAGTCTCTAGGCAAACTTGGTGGAGAATCTTTGTTACCAAAAGAGGTAAGTCGGTTTATTATGAATTTAGCTGAATTGCCAAATTATAGTTCAGTTTACAACCCATTTGCAGGTCTTGCTTCATTCGGCGTTTTGCTTAACGACACATCCTCTTATTTTGGCCAGGAAAAAAATCAAACCACCTGGGCATTAGGTATGCTGAGAATTATGGCGTACGAAAAAGAAAATAATTCACATTTTGTTTGTGATGATTCTATAGAAAATTGGGGTTATGACTCGTCACTTATGGCAGAAGTTGGGGAAAATTCCAAATTTGATTTAGTAATTGCAAACCCTCCATTTGGATTTCGATTACCCAATGTTACAGAAGGAAAGTTTGGAACTATTAAAACTGCGGAACATTTTTTTATTGAAAAGGGAATTGATGAGTTGAATTCCAAAGGGAAATTAATAGCAGTTGTATCTCTGGGCCTATTATTTCGTGCGGGGGCTGAACAAAATCTTCGGCAATATGTGATAGAAAATGATCTAATAGAAGCAGTCATTTCTTTACCAGGAGGTTTGCTACCGCATACCATGATTCCATTTGGTATAATTGTTTTAAATAAAAGTAAGAAAAATACGGGCAGTGCATACTTTATTAATGGAAATGAATTTGTTAAAGGACCGCGAAATAACAAGATCCTGGATGATAAGGTTTTATTGGAGAATATAAAGAATAAGGACTTCCAATATATAAGATCAATATCAAACGAAGAAATTTTCCGGAACGATTTCAACTTAAGCGTACCTCGTTATTTTAAAAATGTTTTTGATGGCGTTTACCTAAGAGATCTTATTAAGCCAATTCGCGGCCAAAAAACTTATGAAATTCAGTTTGGAACTGTGGTTAAAATTAAGGACTTAAGGGATGATAAATTTAATTATAAGTTTGATCCAAACCTAAATCAACAAATTGAAGCGCTGACGTCGGAACAGGTAATATCACAATCATGTTTACTTATTTCATCAGTAGGAGAAAATGTTAAACCAACTTATTTTAATTATATAGGTGAATCAATTTATGTAAGCTCCAATATTTTTGCGTTTCATATTGATGAAGAAAAAGTAGTTATCGACTATCTAATAAATGAGTTATACTTGGACTCTTCAATTGAACAATTAAAATCTTTTCAAATTGGGTCAGGTATACCAAAAATAAAAAGGGATGATTTTCTGTCCATTATAATCGAGCTTCCGAGTCTTAATGAACAAAAGGCTAAAGTAAAAGGACTTAGAGAGGAGCATATCAAAAATAAAGAGAGGGAGCTGGTTTTAGAAAGAGAACTGCTAGGAATAAAGCATGAGTCTTTTAGGGAATTCGCATCGATCAAACATACATTCAGGCAATATCTGAATTCGTTAAAATCAAATGTAGCAGGAACCAGGAAATTTATTTTAAATAATACTGATCAAAATATTACTATCAATTCTATTTATAGTAATAACATAAATCGAACCCTAGGAGAACATTTAATAAGCCTCGAGGGAACAATAGACTCTATGTCTATGCTCTTGACTTCTGCTGATGAGCAAATTGTAACATCACGCCCGATAGAGGTTGATCTAATTGAACTTATTAAAGAGGCTCAAAGTAGATTTACAAACAATGAAATATTTCATTTTGAAAACCTTCATATTGATTTAGAATCATTCTCGCAGGATGGTGATGGCCAAATAGCTCCCATAATACAAATTGACCCCGAAGATTTTTACAGAATATTTTCGAATATCATCTCAAATGCCGTCGATCATGGTTTTAAAAATAAAGTTGGTAATAATCTTATTAGAACCTCGCTGTCTTTTGATGCAGAGAACTTATATTGTATTTTAGAGGTTTCTAATAATGGAAAAAAGATGGCCCCATCGTTTACTGTAAAACACTTAACTACCAGAGGGGAAAAAACATCTGATAGCACTGGTGCAGGAATTGGAGGCGCCGACATAAAAAGTATTTTAGATAAATATCAAGGTACTGTGACCCTTAAAAATGAAAACGAGTCGACATTCCCAGTTACATATGAAATTGGGTTGCCAATTGTTGTTTTCGAAATTTAATTTAAAATCTATGAGATATAAAGTGTTATGGATTGATGATATGTTTAAAACTCAGGAAGACTTTATTGGGGAAGCAGAACAAGAGTATATTGATGTTTACCCATATGAATCACATGAGGAAGGTATTGCAAGGCTCAATAGTGATCCAGAATTTTTTCATGCAGTTATTCTTGATGCCAAAGTAAAGAAGGGAAAAGACGACACCGATACAGGATTGGCAGGTTTATCAGCTTCAAGAGACCGGCTTATTGAAATAAATAAAAATGGCTACCTCCCTTTTTTTATTTTTACTGGGCAACCCGATTATGTTGATGCTAGTTGGTTCACCGAAACCTTTGGCAAGTATTACATAAAAGCAAAAGACAACGAATTATTATTTAAAGATTTGAAGAATGCGATTGACAAAAAGATCGAGTATCAAATTCAAAAGAAATATCAAAGCGCGTTTGAAGTATGCACAGATAAATATATTGGCGCACCAGCTATAAAACACTTTTTTGATATTTTAACGAGCATAGAACATCCTGCAGATCAATTTGACGATGAAAAATACTTTAATGGGTTAAGAAAAATCATTGAATACGTCTTTAGGGCAAGTAACAAATTAGGATTACTACATGATAAATGTATCCCCAATGGCATTGTTAACTTAACCTGGTCCAGCTTATTTATGGCTCTTAAGGAAATGGAGCTTGGATCTTCTGGAGAAAAAATAGGATGTTCAAAAATTCATTTTCCTTGTATTCTCGCCTCAAATGTCAAATCTATTCTTGATATCACGAGTGCCGCCTCGCATACGGAAGGAGAAAAAGAAAATGGCAAACTTAATTTTACGCAATATAAGACTCAAATAAATTCTAATTATTTATTGTATTCCTTAGCTTTCCAGGTAATGGATTTGGTTTTATGGTTTAAAAAATATGCTGATGAACACCCTGACTCTAAAATTAATAAAGCCCAATGGATGCCTTTGGATAAAGATCTTGGCGACTGGCAAACTGGAAAGGTCGTAAATCTTAATAGTGCAAAAGGTTTTGCCTTTTTTAAGCCTGATACTGGAAATGCAAGTACGTTTATTCCTCCTACATTAGTTACAAAAAATTCCTTACTTGATAATACATTAGTAACTGTAATTATTGAGAATTATGAAGATAAAAATAAAGAAACTAAAACAAGAGTAAAAGAATTAAGAAGATTATAAATTATGACAAACGAGCAACTTAAAAAATTAGAAAATAATCTCTGGGCATCTGCAAATTCATTAAGAGCTTACGGAGGCATAAAGGCGGCCGATTATGCACTTCCTGTATTGGGGTTGATCTTTTTACGATATGCCGATAATAAATACAGCCAATATGAACCTGAAATTATAAAAGAATTCAAAGCTGATAAAGGAACAAGATTGGAACGTACCATAGAATCAATTGCTTTAGCAAAATGCGGCTTTTACTTGCCAGACTATGCCCGCTATGATTATTTACTCAATTTGTCTGGAGAGAAAAAACTGGCTAAAGCCTTACGAAAAGCAATGGAAGGTATAGAGCAATATCAGGATGAAAAGTTCAAAGACGTATTACCCAAAGATGCCTTCTTTGATATCGAAAAAAAGAAGGATGACATCCTTCCCCAATTGTTGAAAAGTTTCTCTGACATTCCGAAAGATGCCACCGGTGATATTTTTGGAAAGATATACGAATACTTCCTCGGCGAATTTGCCATGAGCGAAGGCCAAAAGGGTGGTGAATTTTTTACTCCTACATCAGTGGTTCGTTTTATTGTTGAAGTGATTGAACCTTATGCAGGAAAAATATTTGATCCCGCCTGTGGTTCTGGTGGTATGTTTGTACAAAGCGCCAAATTTATACAGGAAGCCAAACATGATGTAAATGACATTTACGTACACGGGCAGGAATACATGGGTGAAACAGCTCGTTTAGCCAAGATGAACCTAATGGTGAATAATATTCGTGGGGAAATTACGGAAGGTAACTCATACGAAATTGATCCATACAACAGCCTCGGCAAGTTTGATTTTGTAATGGCCAATCCGCCATTCAATGTAAAGTCCGTAAAAGAAAGCACCGTAAAAAAAGATGAACGCTTTTACAAATATGGCCTGCCTAAAAACAAAGGAAAGAATACCAATGATAGCATTACGGATGCAAACTATTTATGGATCTCGTTATTTGCTACTTCATTAAATGATAAAGGAAGAGCAGGGTTTGTTATGCCTAACTCTGCATCTGATGCAGGTAATTCTGAATATAATATCCGAAAGAAAATTGTGGATAACGGTATTGTGGATTGTATGGTTTCTATGCCAAGCAATATGTTCTTTACCGTTACATTACCAGCTACTCTTTGGTTTTTAGATAAGCAAAAAGCAAATACAGACAGAAAAGCTAAAATACTTTTTATTGACGCCCGTAATACGTACCATCAGATAGACCGTGCTCACAGAGAATGGAAAGAAGAACATATTCAAAACCTAACCGCTATTGTGCGTTTATACCGTGGGGAAACAAATCGATATCTTGAACTGGTAAACCACTATTCACTACAAGCCAATGAAGCTATAAAGAAAGTGCCTGCAGCCTTCGATGCATTCCAGAATACATTACATGATAGTGTGGCTAACCTGAAACAGTATATCATAGATAGCAAGGCAAGACGAAAACCGGAGGAAGAAAAGAAGCTGAAAGAAAGTGGATTGCTGGAAAAAATAAAGTCTTTGGAGTTTATCAAATTGAAGCTCTCTTCTTTTGCCTGGAAAAGGGAAATGCCGATCGATAATATTGATCAGCTGGCTTTTGCTGAATCATTAACTAAATATGTAGATGAATTAAAGAAAACAGATTCAGAACTCAAAATAAATAAAGATGCCTTGAGTGAGATATGGTTAGAGGGAGACAAACTCCTGAAATTAAAATCTGATAAAAACTGGGCTGATCTTGAGCTGTATAATCTTGCTAAATCCCTTGATGAATTGCAGACAAACTGTAAAAAGGCTATTGAACAGGTATACTATTGGCAAAGCAATATTCATTGGTTACAAAGTCGTTTTCCTGATGCAGAATATGCAGATGTAATCGGCTTATGTAAATTGGCTGGTAAAATAGAATATGCGGTAGAGCAGGATTACTCTTTAAATGCTGGTAGGTATGTTGGAGTGGAGATTGAGGGTGATAATATTAGTGAAAGTATGTTCTTAGAATTAATAAATCAAAAACGTAAAACTTTTGAAAGCCTAACAGACGTATCTAGAACTCTTGAAAGTTCTATTTCAAGAAATTTGAAATTAATAATTCAATAAGAATATGACTTCATGGAAAAAATATACTATTGGCGAACTTGTTGATTTAAGTCAAGGGCAAGTTATTAATGCACAGACAAACCATTTGGTTGTAAAAAAAGGATTGCCTCTTTTAAGAATAACTGATATGATTAATAATAAGCAGGTTGTGTTTATCGATGCAGAGAAAGTTCCGGTGAAAAATATTGCTAAATCAGATGATATTATCTATACAAGGACTGGGCAAGTAGGATTGGTTTTTACTAATCAATATGGGGTTGTGCATAACAATTGTTTTAAGGTAATTCCAAAGGACAAAAGTTTAGACAGGAAATTTCTATTTTGGCTTCTTAGAAGTAATGCGATATATAAGTTTGTAAATGGTGTTGCATCGGGTTCTGCACAGCCCGATCTGCCTCATTCGTCATTTAAAAGTATTAAACTTTCTCTTCCTCCTCTATCAATTCAACAAAAAATAGTCACCATCCTTTCCACCTATGACGAATTAATAGAAAACAACAAACAACGCATTAAGCTATTAGAAGAAATGGCTGAAGAAATTTACAAAGAATGGTTTGTTCGTTTGCGTTTTCCGGGTTATGAAAGTTGCTCTATGATTGATGGATTAACAGAAGGATGGATTATTTCACCATTAAAAGAACATATAAAAATTAATAGAGGTAAATCTTATTCTTCAGAAGACCTTAGAGATGATGAAGGATTACCGATGTTAAATTTGAAAAACATCCAAAGAGGTGGAGGATTTAGAAGAGATGGGCTAAAGTATTTTGAAGGCAAGTATTCTGAAACCAACATTGCATATTCTGGGGATATAGTTATGGCTGTTACTGATATGACACAAAACAGAGAATTAGTCGGGAGAGTTGCAAGGGTGCCAGCAATGAATATTCCTAAATTTATTTTTTCAATGGATTTAGTGAAGATTGACCCAGTCAAGTTGCCAATAAACTTCCTTTATTCATTTTTTAAATACTCTGGTATTGGATTAAAATTAGCTGAGTTTGCAAATGGCGCAAACGTTTTACATTTAACACCAAACCTAATCAACTATGAAATTGTAACCCTGCCTTCATTTGAATTGGCTTTAAGATTTGATGAACTTATTACCCCGATTTTTAATGAAATTGATATTCTTGAAAATAAAATTGATATCCTGCAACAAACCCGTGACCTATTGCTACCCAGATTAATTAGTGGTAAATTAAGTGTGGAGCATTTAATAGATGAATCAGAAAATTTATCAATAGCTGCAGAGCAAACCATTGCATACGAAACCAGTAAATAATTTTATGGCCAAATACGATTTTAACGATCATAATGATATAGAGTTTATTAAAGCAGACTTTGATTGTTATTCAGCTGATGATTGGGAAAAGTACCTTGAGTTGGCAAAGGCAAAGAAGTTTGACTTCAAAAGCATCGGCGTTTTAATGAAAGCTATTAAAATGGCCCGGATTTCTAAATTTTTAAGTCCCAGAGAAATGGCTTTCATGCTTTCCCTGGTTGAAAGCCTGGATGAAATGCTTGCTGATGATGAAAAGAATGATAAGGCGATGGCATTAGATGATTTTAATATGCCGGTATCACATGTAACACTAAGAGTAGCCTGGCATGATAACAAATGGAATGGAAGTGTATGCAACGACCCCGCAAACAATAATTATTGTAATGGATTTCATTCTTTACTGTCTGAACGAATAAGAAAAAGGAAGGATGAAAACATGGCAGAGGAAATACTCAACAAAGGCAAACTATTTAAAGATATAGATTATATACCTCCATGTTATTGGTCTTCTAACTTATTTGGACCTGAAAAAATAAATATAATACATGATAACCCTGCAGCATCCAACCTCCTTCCAATAAAAGATATCGTTCCTCAAAATTCAATGCTTACATGGCCTTTTTCAATTTCTTTTACCAGAACAAAAAAAGAACAACAGGAAAGTGGTGCTTATCCCAAAAACCTTGAAGGGGTAAGAATTCCAAGGTTTAATGCAAAACTCCATGAAGGTAAAAGCATAGCATTTATGTATGCTAAATTCAGCAACCCGATAACTGAAGAAGAGCAACAATATCTGGTAATAGGTGCAGGCATTATTGACAATAAACAAAAGGTCGAGGATATCAAACATTTTGGTCCGGCTGCAGAAATAGAAGCCATAAAACAAAGGCCCAAAAGTAATTTCAAATACAGGAATTTCCCCAGTATGAACTGGGCTATGCGGCTGAGTTTTGATGAATATTCCACAGTAAGAATGCCCTATCATGAATACCTGGCAGCAGCGGAAAAATTGGATGATGAAGCCAAAGATGGATTCATGGAGAATATCAAAGTGGCTATCAGCGAACCTGAACTTGAATGGTGCTTTAAATATGTAGCCATGGATATTGGTGATGATGAGGCTATATATATTCTTACTAAAATGCGAAAGGCATTAATTACCTGTAAAGATGATGGCGTTGTTTCAAGAGCAGAAATGCAAAACCGGATTGATAAAGTGGAAGGATTGTTAGAACTGGCATGGAGTTCAAGAGGTTATTTTCCTGGATTTGTGAGTATCAGCAGAGTAATATTGAACCAGCAGGATGAATTGAAATTTTCATTAGAAACTTTTTATGAAGATTTTAGAGAAGGGGCGGTAGATGCAGATGTTGAATTAAAGGGGATTTTATTAAATCCTGCAGGATTCCCGGTTTCAAAAAAATATGCCAGTCAACTCCGGGACTTGGTAGACAGACTTAACCAAAGAGATTTTAGTATTGATCAATTTCTAAAACTATCATTGCTTAATCTGAGGCCTTTTCAATTTGACCGGATTTTAGATGGTAAACTTACTTTATCCAGCACATGGATAAAAGATTTTGATGACGATGTAAAAAGGTCTCATCAAACCAATGATATAATAGAGAATCCATACTTGCTTTACGAGGATTATGATTATTGGATTGACTCACATGATAATGTGTATGGAGAAGAACTTGATTCTCCAATTGATTTATTCAAAATAGACATCGCTTATTTTCCCGATACCCGTTTTAAACCGAGGATAGAATTACAACGATCCATGGGATTTATTGATAAGCGAAGAATAAGGGCCCTTGTTATCCGTCATTTAAATACACTTGAAAATACGGGTGACTGTTTTACTGATGCAGACAACTTGCAAAAGGCGATTGCTTCCTATCCTTTGTTTTATGAAACTGGCAGAGAATACAGCTTACCTGCTAATTTCTTTCATCCGGTAAGTGATGAACTTATTAACCATTTTCATGCGGAACCCAGAAAACTGGTTTCTGTGGAAGCAAACAATACCAGGTATTATTATTTGGCAAATGTTTATGAGGCCGAGAAAAATATTGAGGCAAAGATCACTTCACTTTTGGGCCCTCAAACAAATGCAGAAAAATATCCCGATTTACAGGAATACATCAATAAATCTGTTGAGAAACTAAAAGAGACCATTGGCGAAGCATTTGATGAGACCGGGTTCAGAGAAGAAAGAGAAAGGCTGTACAATAATTTATTTGAAAAAAGATTTTTCATAATATCAGGCAGTGCAGGAAGCGGCAAATCTTATGAGATATTAAACATAATAAGCCACCTCGAAAAAAATGAAAGTCAACAATATTTACTTCTTGCTCCTACAGGTAAGGCTGCTTTAAGATTAAGTAATGATTCTGATTTTAAAAACATTAAGGCATCAACAATTGATAAGTTCATTGTTGATGTAAAGAACCGAACTATCTCTGCGGCGCAACTACAAGCCTATAAGAATATTATTATAGATGAAACGTCAATGGTTGATTTGATAAAGTTTAATAAACTGCTTAACCTGTTCAACTTTGAAGAGCCCTCCTTTAAGCGATTAATTTTAATAGGCGATCCAAATCAATTACCTGCTATTGGTTATGGTAGAATCCTGGAAGATTTGATAAGTCCTCTAAGAACCCACAGGCAATTTCACAATAGTTTTATTCAGTTAGAAACAAATTGCCGATCAGAATTAAAGGATAATGATGTTCTAAAGCTCGCGGAGGCTTTTAAGCAAAAAGGCGAATTTGATCCAGTATTGTTGGGGAAGTTCAAAAATCAGGAAACTTATATTTCAAACGGTTTTAAAGCATCTTATTGGACAAACAAAGACGAATTGTATAAACAACTGAAAGATGAATTTGAAATTCTGTCAAAGGAAGAAGGCAAAAAAGGAAATGCAACAGCTAAATTAAATCAACTACTTGGCCTCTCCGCAAATGGAGATGTATTAAATAATAAATCAGAAATTGAAAACTTTCAGATACTTACGCCTTACAATAGTCAGTATTCGGGAGCTAGTAATATCAACGATTATATTCAAACTAAATTCAAGGAAGATTTAAAATTTGAACACAGGAAGAATCAATTTAAAAAGGCTGACAAACTCATTAGAACAAAAAATTATTATGAAAAGAATAACCTTGTGCTTTCTAATGGTACAATGGGATTTATAATAAACAAAGGAGGCGAATCATTTCATTATGAGTCTGCGGAAGGGGTAGAAAATAAATCATTTTACGACATAAGAAAAAATGAACAGGAGTTTTTTGAACTAGCTTATGCAATTTCAGTTCACAAATCACAGGGAAGTGGATTTAACCACCTGTTTCTTGTTTTGCCTGCAAGGTTTGGGCTGTTATCAAAGGAGCTAGTGTACACAGCCTTGACCCGGACTAAGAAATCAATTACTCTGTTTTTGCAAACGAATAATGAAAAGATTAAGAACGTACTGGAGATTGCACAAAGCAGGTCAAATTCTGCTTCCAGAAGAACAAGCTTAATGTTAGATAAACCATACAGGTTTTATGATCTGGAACCGGAGCCTGGCATCTATGTAGAGTCAAGAGTTGAATTACTGATTTATCATCTATTAATGAAGAAAAGGGATGAACTAGGAGTAGATAAGTTCAATTTTAGTTATGAGATTAAACCAATCATAAATGGTAATGAAATAAATATTAAGACTGACTTTACTGTATATTGTAATAATAAAATTTGGTATTGGGAGCATTTAGGATTATTAGGTCAACGGAAATATACCTGGGTGTGGCAGACCCTTAAAAAGAAAACATACCAGGATGCAGGGATATGGGATAGAATATTGACAACAGATGAGACTAACGGCATCATTCCTTCAAAAATTGAAAATATTATTGATTTGATTGTCCATGATAAAATTGAGACGGAGGATAAGCATAAGCAATATTCAAATCATCACTACTTTTTAAGATAGTATGGCTTATTTAAATGAATCACATATTGAATCAGCAGATATCGATTTCTTTACCGAGACGTTAGGATACACCCATATCAACGCCTGGGAAAAACAATTGTTAGGCAGAGCTAGTTTAAAAGAAGTGGTTTTGAAAGACAGGTTGAAAGATCAGTTATTAAAAATAAACAATCACTTACCGGAAAGTTGTATAGATTATGCGATCAGCGAAATTACAAAAAGCCGAATATCCTTATCACCGATTATTGCAAATAAAGAAGTATATGAGCTTATAAGGGAAGGCGTGCCTGTCGCTTATAAAAATGAACTTGGTAGAGAGACAAACGATTATGTAAGAGTCATAGATTTCACTCCGCAAAATAACAACGACTTTTTAATTGTTTCCCAATTGAGTATTGAGTACCTGCAAACTGAAGGTATTACCAGGCGGCCTGATCTTATCTTATTTGTAAATGGTCTTCCTTTAGTGATGATCGAATTAAAAAATGCAAAAGAGAAAGTGAAGATCGGCTATGATAAAAACCTCAGAGAATATCGTAGAGATATCCCTCAACTTTTCTGGTTTAATTTATTTGTTTGTATTTCAAACGGAATACAAACACGGGTTGGTAGTTTCAATGCATCATGGGAACATTTCTTTAATTGGTTGAAATTAATTGACACATCGGTTTCGCACGAGCAACTTACAAAAGACGAGATAGAAATAATAAGTGAGAATACGGGTGACCATCTAAGCTTAAAAATCTTTGGGGAAGGATTGTGTAAGAAAGAAAACCTACTTGATTATTTCGAGAATTTTGTTTTATACCATAAGAATAAAGTAAAGATCATAGCAAAGAATCACCAGTTCCTTGGTGTAAACAACGCGGTTTTGGCACTGCAGAATAAAAACAATAACAAAGGTAAACTTGGAGTATTCTGGCATACCCAGGGATCTGGCAAATCATATTCAATGATTTTCTTTTCAAAAAAAGTTCGTCGGAAACTAACTGGTAATTGGTCATTTTTAATCATAACTGATCGCAGAGACCTGGATAGCCAGATATATAGAAATTTTTTGGAAACAGAAACTATTATAGAAACTAAGGAGCATAAAGAAAATTTTTTCAGGCCAAGCGACAGGGATAAATTAAAAGAATATTTACAATCCAATAGAAATTTTGTTTTTACACTCATTCACAAGTTTGGTATAGAAACTGGCAAAACATTCCCACAACTTACAGATAGAAAGGATTGGATTGTAATAGTAGATGAGGCTCATAGAACGCAATACAAAGGATTTGGTGAAAACATGCGTATAGCGCTTCCGAATGCCCAATACATAGCCTTCACTGGAACTCCCCTACTAAGAAGTGAACTCACAAAAGATTGGTTTGGGCCCTATGTCTCAGAATATAATTTTGCTCAAAGTATAGAAGATGGAGCCACTGTGCCTTTATATTATAAAAAAAGTGTTCCAAGGGTTGAACAGGTAAATCCAGATCTTGTTGGAGAAGCTGCTGCCATCCTGGAAGATGAAAATCTTTCAGACGAACAGAAAAGAAAGTTGGACAAGGAATACTCTACACTTCTTAATGTAGTAAGACGAGATGATCGTTTGGAGGAAATCGCAATACACATCGTGCAACACTTTCCATACCGGCTCGATGTAATGGATGACCAAAAGCGAAGACGGCCAATGAAAGCAATGGTTATTAGCATAGACAAATTTACTGCAGTGAGAATGTATGAGAAAGTTCAGTATCATTTGAAGGAAGAGGTTAAAGAATTAAGAAAGAAAATAAAAGCTGAACCAAATCCAGAAATTAAAGCAAGGCACCAACGTGCTATCGAGTTTATTTTAGAAACTAAAATGGCTGTTGTAATAAGCCAGGAAGGTAGTGACAAAGACGAAGAAAAAACTTTTGAAAAAGAGGGCTTAAATATTAAGCCGCACAGAGAGCTACTAGATAATCCTGATGACGATGGAAGAAATATCGAAGACTATTTTAAAGATCCAGATAATGTTTATCGAATTGTATTTGTTACCGCCATGTGGATGACTGGATTTGATGCTCCTTCTGTTTCTACACTGTACCTGGATAAGCCACTGCAAAATCACACACTTATGCAAACCATTGCAAGGGCAAATCGTGTTATTGAAGGCAAAAAAAACGGGTTGATCATTGATTACTTCGGCGTATTCAGGAATCTAAAAATTGCCCTCGCGGCATATGCCGAAGGAACGAAAGGAAAAAAGGATAAAACTGAAGACGATGATGAATACCCGGCAAAAGAATTTGAAGAATTATTACAATTGTTACAGGAAGCTATTCTGGAAGCAAAAGCATATTGTAAAGGATTAGGAGCGGATTTGGATCAAATCTTAACATTAGGAGATAAAGGCTTCAAGGATATCGAACTTTTCCAGGTATATGCTAATTTGATTTTATCAAAAGATGAATTCAAAAAGCAGTTAGGCTTATACGTTAATACAATCGTCTCCCTATATGATTCCGCCACTCCGGAAGTTTATGCTTTGCATGAAATTAAAAAGAATAGGGATGTTTTACAGTACTTGCGTGATGTGGTAGATAGGAATGTTGACCAGGATGAGGCCGTTGAAAGAGCCAAAAAGAAAATAGATGAATTATTAGATTCAAGTATTGTAGGTAAAGGTGATTTATTGATAGACGGTGATGAAAAATTCGTTATTGATTTTTCCAGGCAAATTGACTTAAGTAAGATAGATTTTGAAAAATTAAGAACGCAATTTCCTGAACGCAAACATAAAAATATCCAGTTTGCAGATTTGAGGGAATTACTTGAAATAAAATTGGTGCAAATGATGGCACAGAATAAAACCAGGGGTTCGTTTTTAGCAAGTTTTCAAAAAATTATTGACGATTATAATTCCGGTAGTTTATCCATTGAAGCAGCTTATGCTCAACTTTTAAAAGAAGCTCAGGAATTATCCGAAGAAGAACAGCGAGCAGCCAAAAACGAAATGACAGAAGGTGAACAGGAATTATTTGATTTGATTAAAAAGGAAAAATTAACAAAAGAAGAAGAAAAGAGCGTAAGGCTCGCCGCAAAAACGTTATTGGACAAACTTTTTGATGCGAAGAATAAAATACTCATACAGGAATGGCACAAAGAGAAAGCGACTCGAGAAAAGGTCAAAAGAGAAATACAAGTCGTGTTAGAGGAATATTTACCCAAACAGAGCTATGATAGAGTGATTTTTGCTCAAAAGGTGGATGTTGCATTTCAGCATTTTTATGAAATGGCGGAAGTGGGAGGAGGGATAGCTGCTTAACTCTTTTTTTTAATTAAATATTAGTTGTTAGATTTTAAACTTTAATTAAGCTTAAGGTTGCAGAATCCAAGCAGGGACATTATCTCCAGGGCTGCCACCAAGAGACAATAACTATGGTTGTAGCAGCAAGTATTAATGTATTCGAATTTGAAACCATGGATACGCGGATTGAAAAAGGTAGCAAGATAATAGAAAGCAACAGTGCCAATTGGAATGATTTCTATTATCTTTCTTTAAAACTTTACTAGTAATTTACTTATCTCAATTTTAGTGTTTTCTTCAAATGAAGCAAGGTATGAACTTGTCGTTTTTAATGAATTATGTCCTAGAGATTCGCTAATTATTTCTGTACTTACGCCACTTCTTTTTAAAACAGTAGCAAACGAATGTCTCGCCGTGTAAGTGGTAACAGGTTTTTCAATCTTTAATTCCCTTGCGATTCTGCCGATATATGTATTTACCATTTTCGTGAATTGCGTAATTAGACTTCTTTGACGATTAAGGTTTTGTCCCTCTGTTATAACAGAAAAAAGATATCCAGTCGCTTCATTTGTTTTCCAAGCGTCGATTATTTTTCTCAAATCGTTTGAAATGTAAATTGAAATTTCATTCATTGCAGTTCGAGACGTGTTCTTTGTCTTAGCTCTTATGAATCGAATAAAATCCCCTTCGACATTTTTATGCTTTAGCAGAGCGATATCTTTTACATTCATCCCATTGGCAAAATAGCTAAATAACCACATATCTTTTGCTCTTTGCCACCATGATCCAATTTCAGCTTTAAAATGATAAATCCGACCAACCTCTTCCTGTGTTAAAGCTTTTTTTGTGTTCTTACTTGCCGGTATTTGATAGCGTCTTTTAGTGAATGGGTATTTATCTTTGGTAAAGTATCCTTCTTCAATTGCGAGATTTAGAATCGCTCTTAAAGGTCTTAAATATATTCCAACAGTACTTATCGATTTCCCTTCATTCAACAGCCATTCTTCGTACCCACGGAGAAAATCAACGGTAACATCCTTGAAGTCAAGTCTAGCCTTGTAATGCATCAAACTATTACGGCTGCATTGATAGTTTGACGCTGTTCCTAAATTTCCATTCAAATTTAGCTTCTCTATAACCCTTGTATAAATGGAATAAACATCTTTGTTTTTAATTACTTTAGAGAACATAGCTGCTTCAAAAGAATCAAATGAAAATTCATGAAGCTTATCCAATATGTGAATTGCCTTTACTAGAACTGCGTCAGTTTTAATTTTACACTCTTTTAATTCCCGCCTACTCTGAATTGATACTCCATTTACAAGTTTGTCTGAATTCATTATTCGCGAAAAGTCATCTTTAGTTAAATCAACCTTTGTAGGATAATACTGTTGTTCCCGGTTAAATGTTACCCTTAGCTTTATAGGGTATAAACCATTTTTTTTGGCCCGCCTGGTATCATGAACCAAGATGGCATTTGCTTTGAGTATTTGCATACAATTTGCATACTTTTTGGTGAATAATAAGAAAATAGAAGAAAACAAAAGAAAAGTAAAAACTCACACAAACCAATACCATTAAGAGTTTGTAGAGAATATGATAAAATATGAAAAGATATGAAAACAAGTATTTTAGGTCTGTTAATCAGAGGGTCGCTGGTTCAAGTCCAGCGGGGGGAGCAGCCAGCACAAAGGGTTTCAGACGATTTAAGTTTGAGACCCTTTTTTAATTTGCAACAATTCCTGTAATCTCCCTGGTTTTTTAAAACCCTGCAAATCAATTTGATCATCATTTTTTTCCTTTTTAGACATCCACTTTTGAAGCTGATTTTGCCGATGAAGATAAAAAATCCACACACGACTTTATCTGAATTAAAATTATATCTCTGCCAGCAAATACCTTGTGCTTCTTCCACCGCCCGGTTCCTTTATAAGTATGTTTTTGTGAATAAGATCATTTATATCTCTTCCAGCAGTATCCTGTGAACATTTATTAAGAACTGCCCACTTAGTAGATGTTAGTTTTCCATCAAATCCATCTAACATCATGTTTATTATTTTTCTTTGACGATCATTTAAAATTGTTGCTACATGCTTTTCCCAAAACTTTGCTTTCTTAAGTACTACGGCTAAAGTTACTTCCGTATTTTTCAAAGCATTTGCTAAGCAATTCAAAAACCATTCAACCCATAACGTAATATCAAGATCAGCTTTTTGGGTTTTTTCCAAAACATCATAGTAAGATTTTCTTTCCAGCCTTATCTGCGAGGACATACTGTAGAAGCGCTGTGGGTTTTGATCCGCCCGGGATAATTGCATATCAGTTATTGCCCGTGCGATACGACCATTTCCATCATCGAAAGGGTGAACAGTGACGAACCATAAATGCGCAATCGCAGCCTTTATAACCGGGTCGATTACATCTCCTTTATTGAACCATTCAAACAGTCTATTCATTTCATTTTCCAGCAGTTCCGATACGGGTGCTTCAAAGTGAACTTTTTCTCTTCCAATAGCACCGGAAACAACCTGCATGGGATCTTCTTTGGTATTATCTCTATATCGCCCAACCATAATTTTAAGCATTCCGGTCCTGCCAGTCGGGAACATTGCTGCGTGCCAGCTAAAGAGCCTTTCGTCGGAAAGAAGCTGGTCATAGTTTTGGGTAGCATCAAGCATCATCCCGACAACTCCCTCGAGATGCCTATCAGTTACTTCGATCATTCCCGCTATATCCATTCCAAGACGACGGGCGATGGATGATCTCACCTGGTCGGGATTCAATATTTCGCCTTCAATCTCACTGGATTTTAAAACGTCTAAAGTGAGCGTATGCAAATTTGCCTCTGCTTGAAGCGTAAACCCAATGCTTTCCATTCTACCCAATAACCGACCTTGCCGATGCCTTACCTCGGTAAGTAAGGGATTTATTAGCTCTTGATCCCAAAAGAATTTTGGCCACTTAGCTCTTTGGTATATATATGTTGTCATCTTTATCTCCGCATTTTATGCGGTAAATATACCCTTAATTCTCCGCAAAGGCAACAAATACCGCAAGTAGTGCGGAGAATAAGTAAGATATTCTCCGCTGTGGCAAATTATTGTATCCATAAAGCAGGTAAGAAATGAATCCTGGCCGCCTCACTGGCGCAGTCTTCCACACGATGACTTGTGTCTATCAAAGTCTGCAGGTCTCCAGCCGTAGCATTGCAAATGCTCAATCAATTTCCGGCTTTTTTCATTTGTCCAGTAATCCAAGCGCCACGGTAAGCATAATGCTGCGGTTCAAATACAATATCTTCTCTTACAGCATTCCCGTGCCCGCCCAGGTGACCAGTCGTGCTGGCAAATAATCTAACTTTTGTTTCAGCATTCAAAGATTCCTTAACTCAATCGGATGATTATTCCCCATTTTGAGGACCAAAATTGAAAATCCTTGTTATTACTGTGTCGCTTACCCGCTTTTTCAAACATATAGATCATCCACTCTTTTCTGCTCTCTTTCAGATTTTCTTTGATTGCCTTAAATATTTGCTTGCTGGTAAACTTTTTCAGATCACGAAAAAAAAACTTATTGTAAAATAAACAAAAGCCCGGGCAGGAACCCGGGACTATTGTTTGATACGGATTGGACTTTGCGGATTTACCCTGCTTACTCATACTCAAAGACCATTTGCTCGCTGCCGTCATTGCTAGTCAGCACGTAGCCGTTACTGTCATACGTGTATTGAGTATTAATGTTCTTATCGAAATCAGTTCCCGGAAAATCGTAGCTGGCAGAAATTATATCATTGTTAGAGGCAAACTGTAAGGAAAATCCAGCCTGGTCCAACACGAATTTTGATACTTTTGGAAAGGCGGAACGGTGTGTTCCAAATCCGAAGTTTGCAGTATAGGCGAACTGGCCATTCGAAACAATCTTTGTAAGGTTACCATTGTTGTAAGTAAGCTGAAGGTTGGCTACTTCAGCAGTTTGCAACATATCGAGCCTAATCGCAGTTACCTGGTTATTGGTAACGGTATAGGTTAAACTATCATCCTCTATCAAATCCGCAGGTTGACCTGAAGCAAGCCGCCAGCTCTTGAAAGTTCCGGACAGCGGCAGGTTGTTAGCATAACGGTATGCATATACATTCTTAAAGTCTTCTTCCTGCTCCTCAATACCGGTAAGGTTGCCCTGTGCATCGTAAGAAAAAACTACATACTTCCTGTTATCAGGTGTTTTGTAGGATATCAACCTGTTATTATCATAAGTCAGGTTGTAAACAGTAACTGCTCCTGCTTCCGTGCTGGTTACCTTTTTCAATCTTTTCGCAGGTACTGGATTGTTGGTTGGGCCTGTTGCAGGATCATCCTTTTCGCAGGATGTTAGAGCGAGTATGGCAGCGACTGCCAGCGCAAGTAAAAACTTAATTTTCATGACTGATTTTTTTTGTTTTAAAATTTTAATTGTTTCCTATTTGATGAGCAATATTAGGACCTGATGGTAAGTTGACATTTGCTGGTAGTAATGAACTGGAGAATTATTTGAATGAATTGTCTTAAGACGATGTTTTAGGGAATAGCCTTTCTTCGGGTTACTCAATCACAACCTGGGTAAATTATTATACAGAAATTGAATTGTTTATTGGGAGCTGTACGTGTTTTATGACTATATCCCGCTGGCACGATTTTGCTGGCTTATCGGTTAACTAAAAATTTATTTTATGGACAAGATGGAACTAAAAGGAAAATGGAACGAATGGAAAGGTAAACTCAAACAAGCCCATGCCAGCCTCACCGAAGATGATTTGAAATATGAAGAAGGAAAAGATGATGAAATGTGGGGACGCATTCAGCAAAAAACCGGTAAGGCCAAAGATGACCTGGTGAAATGGCTGAAAGATTTAGGCTGATCAGGATTGAACCGAAGCTAATTTTTCAAGAACGGCAAACGAATTTTTCTGTGTAGTCCAAAAAAATTAAAATGGATGATAAATACCATTTTGATTTTTTTTATTTGGCGGAAAGACTGTCAAACAGTTCTCGCGTAATAAGACACGACCTGAACCAATGAAGGCATAAGGCACTTGTTAAATGATCTACGCACCACAAAGGGTCCGCCTTTCAGGTTCGTACAGACAATGTATTCGAGGATGTAGCTAATAGATAAAACATGCTATTGAAGCTAATAGCATATTGTTAAGATTTACATCTCAATTCTTGCCACTCGATTACATATGTTAAGCCTGGATGAGTACCTACAAGTTTACCAGTTGTGCAAAGCTTCAAGCCTAAAAAATATTAACTGTTCAAACAATTGCATCGTTTAAAATTCTTATTTCAACAATTTAAAAGCATGTGTCCATTGGTTTCTTAAAAACCCGGGGATGCACCACAGTATACATAGTGGTTCGATAGCTCTTGCAGCTGTAGCCGAACCCATGTCTTCTGTTTCCCATCCAAATGAAGTCAGGATATCAGATACTGTTTGACGGGCTGCTTCATCATTTCCGCAAATGAACATAGTTGGCTTAATGCCGCCATAATCGGGCTTATACATAGCGGCACTACCTACGCTGTTAAACGCTTTTACAAATTTTACATTGGGAAATTCTTCCTGCAATGCTTCCATCAGTGAATTATTCTGCGTTGTTGTAAAATGAAGCACCCCATTTTCCGGCGGAAGATCTGCAATTGGATTTGTTGTATCAATGATAATCTTAGAATCCAGGTTTTCTGCCCCAGCCATATTAAGGGCAATCTTTGCCGCAGCACCCTTAGTACAAATAACCAGCAATTCTCCAAAGCGTGCCGTTTCTTCAAAGGTTCCCAGGGCAACATCATTTGCCTTACTAAAACTGATAAGTGTTTCTTTAGATACATCCCGTGTCCCTATCATAGTATCGTACCCTTCTGCTTTAAAACCTTTTGCTAATGTTTGCCCAACCACCGCTGAGCCAATTATTCCTATTTTCATAAATTAAAATTTTATAAGTTGAGGTAGAAGTAAATATGGATTTTTTATTGGTAAAATTCACAAATCATAAAATCCAGGTCCGAAATTAAAAAGAAATCATACACTTCAAAGAAAAATGTGCGGGAAGACTATAGGAATATATCAATCACGGCACCCCCAATGTTATCTTGCTGCCAAAATTGTTATTAACCCAGCTGCTTTTTACTCAAGCGAGCAGCTACCTAACTACAGCGCTTACATGAAGTAAATAAAAAAAGGCACCAATTGGTGCCTCGCTTTTTCAATTTCGTATTGTTACTTCAGATGCTTTGACATATGTTTCGCCATGTCAAACATTGATACCTGGCTCTTACCACCGAAAACAACTTTCAGTTTTGCATCCGCATTGATCATGCGCCTGTTCTTCGCATCCTGCAGTTTGTTTGCTTTGATATATACCCAGATTTTTTTCACTGCTTCTGTACGAGGCAATGGTTTAGCACCTATTACTGCTCCCAGGTCAGCACTTGGTGTAAGTGCTTTCATGAATGCAGCATTTACTTTACGTGGTGCTTTTTTAGCTGCTGCTTTCTTTGGAGCCGCTTTTTTAGCTGCTGCCTTTTTTGGAGCTGCTTTTTTTGCTACTGCTTTTTTTGGAGCTGCTTTTTTAGCGGCCGCTTTTTTTGGAGCTGCTTTCTTTTTTGTTGCCATTTTTTTTGTTTTAGAAAATTAATGAGTAGTAAATATTATGATGCTAATTTATACTATTTATTTATATAAAAAATTCAGTTTTTATTTTTTTCAGCAAACTGCTCCAGCGGGAATTGATATTTTCTATTGGAGAAAATGCCTTTTTTCGAGTCAGGGTCAGGGATCATCAATAGTAAAGTTTCAATTTCGAGGCGTATGCGTCATCCTACTGTTGCAGAAGAAATTTCCTGATAATACCAGCTACCGATGGCAAATCGAGTCGTTCGATGGGATGACTTGTGTTTGGCAAAGAAATGTATTTTGCATCGGGCAATACCTTGTGCACCGCTGTTGTTTCTTCCTCCGAAATCATTTTATCATTCTCCCCCCGTAACAATAAGCAAGGCGTTGAAATGCAGGCGTAGTCTGCGATCTGTAAGATATTGCTATTGCCGAGTTGCAATAAAAGATGCTTCGTTTTTTCAAGAAGCAACTTCCAGTTTGGGCCGTGGCGCCTTTTCAATTGAGCTGCAAATTCGGGTATCTGCTCCTCTATCGTATCAGCATTAAGCATCTTTAGCTCCCTGGCCGCGGTGGCCTCATCCCAATGAAATTTCGTAGCAAGAGT
>JBDSBG010000184.1:0-9303 GCA_039921685.1 Ferruginibacter sp. | reverse complement strand
CGTGATATGGGCCTGGCGGCCAAAAGGGTTCATGTAGAGGTGAACAAGGCAGGTTTGGTTGATATTTTGGGAGATGCTGGCACGATGAATGTGCAGGGTGAAGAGGTTAAAAAACTCGATGTTTTCGCAAATAACCAGTTCATGGGCGTGTTACAGCACGGGATAAGCTGCGCCGGTATCGGGAGTGAAGAATTGGATGACATTGTCGTTTTTGATGATGAGATAAGCAATCAATCTAAATATGTTTGTCTTTTCGATCCACTTGATGGAAGCAGTAATATTGATGTGAATGTTTCCATTGGTACGATATTCAGTATTTATCGCAGGGTGAGTGAGCTGGGCAAGCCCGCAACCGAAGCCGATTTCCTGCAGCCGGGAAATAAACAGGTGGCAGCAGGTTATATGATCTATGGATCCTCTACCATGATGGTGTATGCAACAAGACGGGGCGTAAATGGCTTTACCCTGGACCAGGCAATTGGAGAATTCACTTTGAGTCACCCGGATATCAAATGCCCCGATAAAGGAAAGATATATTCTGTGAACCATGGTAATTTCTTCCAGTATGATGAGCCTGTAAGAAAATACATCAACGCTTGCCAGAACAAGGACAAAACTACCGGGGGGCCTTACACGCAACGCTACATCGGAAGCATGGTGGCAGATGTGCACCGCAACCTGATCAAAGGAGGGATATTCATGTATCCCGGAACCACGGACAAACCAAAAGGGAAATTGCGTTTGTTGTATGAGTGCAATCCTTTTGCATTTATTGTTGAAAAAGCAGGAGGCAATGCAACTGATGGCAAACAGCGGATCCTTGACATCATGCCAACAGAAGTGCATCAACGTACGCCATTCTTTATTGGAAGTAAGTTAATGATGGAGGAGCTGGAAAGCTATACGGGAAAGTCATAAGTCAAAATTAAAAATTCAAAAGTAAAAACAATCGTTTGTTATAAATGGACTTTTTTTGAATTTTGAATTTTTACTTTTGACTTCCCCCTGCTTCAAAAAATCAAAAATTACTAATGAACAAAATAATATCAGTAAAAAACCTCACGAAAAATTACGGCGATTTCCAGGCCGTAAAATCAATTTCTTTTGATGTATATGAGGGAGAAATTTTTGGGCTGCTTGGTCCTAACGGTGCAGGGAAATCGACAACGCTTGAGATCATTGAAACGCTGAGAGAGAAAACAAGTGGCGAAGTGATCGTTGATGGTATTGACCTTGATAAAAACCCTGCTGGTATTAAAAAGATCATTGGCGTGCAATTACAAACATCTGGTTTTTATCCAGGCTTAAATCTTATTGAGCTGATACATCTTTTTGGCGGCCTTTACAACAAACCCGTGAATCCAATGGAACTGCTGAAAAAGGTAAACCTGGTGGAAAAAGCAAAGAATAAGAGCAAGGAATTGAGCGGTGGCCAAAAGCAAAGGTTCTCCATTGCCACAACTTTGATCAACACACCGAGGATTGTTTTCCTTGATGAACCCACTACCGGCCTCGATCCGCAGGCCCGGAGGAATTTATGGGACCTTATCAGGGAAATACGCAGCAATGGTACCACAGTGATCATCACAACTCATTACATGGATGAGGCCGAACAACTTTGTGACAGGATCGCCATCATGGATGAAGGAAAGATCATAAAACTTGACTCGCCCGATAAAATGATCGATGAGCTTGTTGCAAGCGGCTTCGAGCGGCCAAAACAAGTGAAAGCCGCCAACCTGGAAGATGTTTTTATACATTTAACAGGCAGGGAGATGCGGGATGAATAAAGTTGTTTTTATTTGCATTAAATTTTAAAACTAAATTAAATATTGATGAAGAAGTTATTTGTTTGTTTATTGGCATTTGGGTCAACCATTGGCTATGTTCAGGCACAGGTAAAAGGTACCGCGGCCAAAACACCTGTAAAAGCTGCAACAAAGCAACCAGGTAAAACCGCTGTATCAGAAAAGCCTGTTATGAAAAGTCTGCTTGACAGTTTTAGCTATGCCGCTGGAGTAAATATTGCCAATAACATGAAACAGCAGGGCATCGAAAATATCAACACTGCCTTAATGGCCAAAGCAGTTGAAGATGTATTTAAAAGCCAAACAATGGTATTAAGCCCTGAACAGTGCAGCAATGTTTTACAGGATCAGATGAATATTTTTAATAAGAAAAAAGATGAAGGTGCTAAAAAGCAGACGGACGCAGAGAAGGCGAAAGGCCAGGCTTTTTTAGCAAACAATAAAACACGTAAGGAGATCACTACTTTGCCTGATGGGCTTCAATACGAAATACTGGAGCCTGGAGAGGCGAATGGTGCGAAACCTACAGCCCAGGATACGGTAGTAATGGATTATAAAGGGAGTTTGATAGACGGAACTGTATTTGACGAATCAAAAGGAAAGCCAATCACTTATCCGGTTACGGGTTTCATCCAGGGATGGATTGAAGTACTTCAGCTAATGCCCAAAGGTGCGAAATGGAAAGTGTATATTCCAAGTGAGCTTGCTTATGGTGACAGGGGAACAGGCGGTGGTTCTATCCCGGGAGGAGCAACACTGATTTTTGAAATGACCTTGCATGATATAAAACCTGCAACAACAAAATAATGGAGGATCTTAGATACCCGATTGGCAAATATGTTGAGCAGCCATTTTCTTCTACACAATTGAAGGAGTGGTTGCTTGACATCCAATCATTACCCCAGCAAATTGAATATGCGATCACCAATCTGGATTATCAGCAGCTGGACACGCCTTATCGGGAAGGTGGCTGGACAATAAAACAGGTTGTGCATCATGTTGCAGACAGCCATATGAATGCATATATACGATTTAAACTGGGACTAACAGAAGAAACACCAGTTATCAAACCATATGATGAAGCGGAATGGGCAAAATTGAGCGATACAACAAACCTACCCATAAATATTTCTATCACCTTACTATATGCATTGCATAGCCGCTGGCAGGAAATATTGAAGCATATAACCCCGGACCAATGGAACCGAAAAATTTTTCATCCCGAACACAGTAAAGAAATGACTCTCTGGTACCTGCTTGGTATGTATGCATGGCATAGCAGGCATCATGTTTCACACATTACCAGCCTGCGAAAGAGAATGGATTGGTAATCCAAAATCTTAAATCTTACATCTTAAATCTTACATCTTAGATCTTACATCTTCCATCTTCCATCCCAGATCCTCCATCATCCATTTTATCCCCCAAGACATGTTCAAGACCCTCTCTTCAGAATACATCCACAAGCATCTTTATTTTACTGCAAGAAAAGACAGTTACCAAACTAATACCGGTAAAATCGTAGACCCCTATTTCGTAGTTGAATTACCGAGGGGCGCTGCGGCCATGGCGATTACAGAACATGATGAAGTGATACTGGTGAATCAATACCGGCACCCCGTAAACGAAATGATGATCGAAATTCCCGGGGGGTTTATTGATGCAAATGAAAAACCGGAAGATGCGATCAAGCGTGAATTATTGGAGGAAACTGGTTATTCATTTTCCACCATTCATCTACTTGGAACTACAACATTAAATCCTGGCGTACTGAATAATATTACTTACATGTTCCTGGCAATCGGCGGCGTAAAAATTGCGGATCAAAACCTGGATGCAAATGAAGAAATAGAGATCATTTTAAAACCCCTTGAAGAAGTAAAGGCGATGCTTATGAGAAATGAAATAAAGCAAAGCATGCATGCCCTTTGTATGTTTTATGGATTTGAATTTTTAAGTTCAAATAAACAGCAATGATAGAATTAGGAGGTTTTCAGAAGTAAAAGAGTTTTGCTCCAAAACTTTGCAACTTGAGTTATAATAAAAACAGTCCGTGAAACTCTGTGAATAAAACTCATTTTAACTCTGTGGTTTTCACGGATGCCCAAAATATATCAGTTCGTTTCTGAAATCATCTGCAAAGAACATAGATTTTTTTTATCAGTGACTCAGGCTGACAGTAGATTCAATTTCTGCAATAATAAAAAAGCTGCCACAAACCATGATCACATCCTGGGCCATTGCTTGCAGCCTGGCTTCTTTAACAGCATCATTTACATCATCAAAAGCTTTTCCTTCTAAAAGCTTTTCTGAAGCGGCTTTTTGTAATTCGGTAGCTGGCAATGCCCTTGGTATATGTGCATTGGTGAAGTAATATTTTGCATTGACAGGAAAAAGAGATAATACCTTATCAACATCTTTATCGTTTACAAATCCTAATACGAAATGATAGGTGGAGCTGGGATAGCTATGCCTGAGTTGAATTAATATTTGTTTGATGCCGTCTTCATTGTGAGCCACATCCAATATTAATGCGGGCTTTGTTTCCAGTACCTGCCATCTTCCTTTAATACCAGTTATTGCCGAAGCATTTTCCAAACCGTGATGAATGTTTGATTCTGAGATGGCGATGCCAAGTTCCTTTAAAACTCCTATAGCGCTGAGCACTGTGCATATATTTTTTGTTTGATACAGGCCTGTAAGATCGAGCCTCAATTTTTCTACAACATTTGTGGAAACGTTCCGCACATTGCACAACAAAAGATCGCCGGAGGCATCAATATATTCTACGATGAATTCTTCTGAAGCTAAATGAACGGCGGCAGTTTCTTCCTGTGCTTTTTTTAAAAAAACTTGCAAGGTTTCCGGCAATGTTTCTCCAATTACAACGGCAGTATTTTTTTTTATGATGCCCGCTTTTTCAAATGCAATTTCAGGCAATGTATTTCCCAATATTTGCACATGATCAAAACCAATATTGGTGATCACGGATAGGATGGGTGAAATAACGTTGGTACTATCAAGCCTGCCACCAAGGCCTGTTTCAATAACAGCAATATCCACTTTTTCTTTTGCAAAATATTCAAATGCCATTGCAACCGTTAATTCAAAAAAAGACGGTTGAATATCTTCTGTAAGTTTTTTTGTTCGTTCAACAAAATCAACAATAAAATTCTTATCAATCATCTCTCCATTGATTCTTATTCGTTCCCTGAAATCTTTGATATGAGGAGAAGTGTAGAGGCCGGTTTTATAACCAGCTTCCTGTAATACCGCGGCAAGCATACTCGCTGTACTTCCTTTGCCATTGGTACCGGCAATATGAATACTTTTAAATTTTCTATGAGGATTACCTATCGCTTCACACAGTTGAACAGTGTTGTGCAAATCTTTTTTGTAGGCAGCAGCTCCAATGCGGCTGAACATCGGCAGCTGTGAGTAAAGGTGATCAATGGTTTGCTCATAAGTCATTGGGCAAAATTAAGTAATAGCTGAATAGGTTTATTTCGTAACCCTGTCGGCGGTTCCAAACCCCGACAGCGGTTATTATTCCAATTGTATCAGGGAATCACTTGCCGTTGACTTTAGTCAACAGACGAAAAAATTGGGCCTTAGCCCAATTTTAAAATTTTCTTTAAAAACCTGGAGTTAATTAATGTTGAAATTGAATTGCACGGTCACAGTAGATTCATCATCTGCTTTATTAAATTCCATTGTACGAAGATAGTTGCGGATCGCATCTGCATAAGGTTGACTTCTATTGGTACTTCCTTTATCAAAACCAACGAATGTCCCTTTCCCTGCCGCACTTACTTTAACTATAGCAAAAATGGTAGCCTTTTGCAATTCGCCGGTAAAGTTATAAGAGCGATAAACTATTTTTCTATTTCCTTTTGTTACCTGCCCTACACCAACCTTACCGCCGGTCGTATTACCGTAAGAATCTTTGTTTCCATCTGGAACTCCATCGTCGTTTTTACCATTTGGCTTATTTCCCTGCATTGTATAACCATTATCCTGTGTTGGATTATTCCCGGGAGGACCGGTGGCCGGTCCATTGTAAGTGATCTTAGGTTTTTGTGGTTTTGGTGCAGGTGCAACAACAGGTATGTCTGCTGTTTTTGTTTTCGTGATATTTTTTACCGGCTTATTTACTGTTGCGGCGTTTTCTTCTGCATTGTCGTCTGGGTTTACTTTTTCTTCCTGTGCAGCCTGAGCTGCGGCAACCTGTTTGGTTTCGGGAATGGTTTCTTGCGAAGGCGTTCTGTTCCCTTTCTTTAATGGTTGTTCTTCTCCAAAACCTTCATCATTGTTACCAAGATTTATTTCCATCAGGTCCTGTACAACGGGAACGGTAGGGGGCAGTACTTTCCAACTAATCAAAATAAATAGAAGAAGCAGGCCGATACAAATGATCGCCGTGTAAATGAAGGCTTTCCTGTTTTTTTCGGATTCGAAGGTTGCTGTCATGGTAGAGTAGTAATGTTTAAAGTTATTTATTTATTGCGTCATTAAAGAATTGCTATGTAAAAATTCCATGAATCACAGTAAAACTTTAACATTTACAGCTGCAATAAACTAGTCGCTCTGGTAAATATGTGAATGAACAATTTGCGGATGGCTTGTGTGATTGCTCAATTCGTAAATCTTATACCTCAACCCATTCTTTTAGCGATCCAGTAAGGCATATGCTTGAGGATGATTGCAATGATCCACCATCGCTTTGTGATATAGGCACGTTTTCTTTTTAACGAAATGGCTTTGTAGATCTGTTTTGTTGCTTTTTCAACTGATGAGATCCAGAATTGTTTATTTCCTTTTGCCATTTTTGTTTTTACAAAACCGGGTTGTATATCTGTGATTGAAATAGCAAGTTTCATTTTAAAGGCTTTCATATGCAAACCTTCCAGGTAAGTACTCATATAGGCTTTGCTGGCGCTGTAAGCAGGTGCAATACTATTGCCACGGTTAGCGGCAATCGAAGATATTCCGGCAATTTGGCCGTGGCCTTGTTTCAAAAAATAATTAAAAGCAAAATTTACGATCTCAACAAAACCGTTCACATTTGTAAGCGTGGTTTGTTTGTCAATATCCCAGCTTAATTTTTTTGAAGGTTCTCCATAACCGCTGCTATAAATTAGAATATCAAGCCCGCCAAGTTTGTCAATTAAAGATTGAACATGTTTGATATTTTCGTTTCCCGTAACATCAAAACATTCAGTAAAAACTTTTGGAAATGCTGATTGAAATGAATCCAGTAATTCTTTTCTTCTTCCTGTTATTGCAACAGTATGATCATCCTGCAGATATAATTTTGCCAATGCTTCTCCAATGCCAGATGTAGCGCCGATGATAATAACTTTCTGCATTGATTATTTTTTATAATTTCTCTCGCCAAAAAGTAAACTGCCAATGCGAACCATGTTACTTCCCGCATTGATACCGAAAGTATAGTCGGCACTCATGCCCATTGAGAGTATTGTCAGTTGCAGGCTCTCCGTTTTGGCTTTATTGTGCCTGTCGAAGATAGTTTTTAAATGATTGAATTCTGTTTCGATAAGCCCATTGTCTTCTGTAAACGTTGCCATGCCCATCAGGCCTTTTATTGAAATATGTTTCAATGATTCGTTATTTGCTTCCATTTTCTTTATTAGCATTTCTAATTCCTGTTCATCAAAACCGAATTTCGTTTCATCTTTGGAAATGTAAACCTGTAACAAACAATCTATCACCCGCTTTATTTTAGTAGCTTGTTTAGCGATCTCGAGTAATAATTTTTCACTATCCACGCTATGTATCAAATGAACAAAGCCAGCAATGTATTTTACTTTATTGGTTTGAAGGTGGCCGATAAAATGCCAGCGAATATCTTTTGGCAACGCCTCGTATTTGTCAACAAGTTCCTGCACATAATTTTCTCCAAAGTCGCGTACGCCATTGTTGTACGCGTCAAGAATGTCTTCTACCGTTTTTGTTTTTGATACTGCCACCAGCGTTACATTATTTTTATCAAGCTGTGCTTTGATATTTTGATATTTATCTTTCAAAAATGCCATGGTTGTAAAATTAGATTTAAAAGATAAAAAAAGTGCAAATGAAACCATCATTTGCACTGTTCATATAAATCAAAAGCCTTTCCATCTTAAATCATAAATCTTAGATCATACATTATTTAAGTATCGTCCTGCTGATAACAATCCTTTGCACTTCACTTGTACCCTCATATATCTGTGTGATCTTTGCATCTCTCATCAATCTTTCTACATGGTATTCTTTTACAAAACCATAACCTCCGTGAATCTGTACAGCTTCTGTTGCCGTCCACATGGCTGTTTCGCTGCTGAATACTTTTGCCATAGAGCTGCTAAGGGTATAATCAAGATGCTGGTCCTTTTCCCAGGCAGCCTTGAGGCACAACAACCTTGATGATTCAATTCGTGTAGCCATATCCGCTAGTTTAAACTGGATGATCTGGTGATTCATGATCTCTGTACCAAAGGCCTTACGTTGTTTGCTGTATTCCAGCGCCAGTTCATAGGCACCGCTTGCAATTCCCAATGCCTGTGATGCAATGCCAATACGGCCGCCGGCCAATGTCTTCATGGCAAATTTAAAACCAAACCCATCTTCACCAATACGGTTTTCTTTGGGAACTTTTACATCAGTGAACAAGATCGTATGTGTATCACTTCCCCTGATGCCTAACTTATTTTCCTTTGCCCCAACTACTACACCGGCCCATTTTTTTTCTACAATAAAAGCATTGATGCCCCGGCTTCCTTTGGCCACATCTGTTTGAGCAATTACCAGGTAAACGCTGGCGCTGTTTCCATTTGTGATCCAGTTCTTTGTGCCATTCAATAAATAATGATCGCCCTTATCCTCGGCAGTTGTTCTTTGAGAAGTGGCATCGCTTCCAGCTTCGGGTTCACTCAACAAAAAAGCACCGATAAATAACTCACCATCTTTCTTGCCTTGAGCTAGTGGCGTCAGATAATTTTTTTTCTGTTCTTCATTCCCATATTCCTGCAGCCCATAACAAACAAGGCTGTTGTTTACACTTACACAAACACTCACACTTGCATCTATTTTACTGATTTCCTCCATTGCAAGCACATAGCTGATGGTATCCATTCCGCTACCGCCATACTCCGGTTTCACCATCATGCCCATGAAACCAAGGTCAGCTAATTTTTCAATTTGTTCTTTTGGGAATTTCTGAAGTTTATCTCTTTCAATTACGCCCGGGAGGCATTCATTTACAGCGAAATCACGAGCGGCTTTTTGGATCATCAAATGTTCTTCTGTAAGATCAAATAACATACTTATAAATTTTTGTGTTAAAAATTGCTTTATTTTTGAGTTACAGCAAATGTAAATTTAAAATTCAAAATTTGCTAATTGTTTACAGATTGTTTGAGTTTTATCCCAACCCGTAGATGTTTCGACTGCGCTCAACATGACAAAGCCGGCGCGCTGTCATACTGAGCGTAGT
>JBDSBG010000183.1:0-13602 GCA_039921685.1 Ferruginibacter sp. | reverse complement strand
AACCAAGATCAATACCCTGTTCATCGCCAACCAGGTTCTGCCCGCCATCACCTCTTGTCAGGCTCAGGTAGGCTGTACGGTACAACTTCTCTTTTGCGAGGTAAGGAAGCAAAGTATTATTCTCATCATCAGGATGGGCAGCGATATATAAAACAGACCCCAGCACATTCAGCTTTTTCATCTGCAATAATATCTCTGCAGCATTAAATGTTTTAGGTGTTTGAGTTTGTGCAGAAAAGGAAATAAAAACGATAAGAACGAACAAGCACAATTTGCGCATAGGCTGAGTTTAAGGTACTAAATTACATGATTGACAATTGTAACAATTGCCAGTTATAAAATAAATGTCGGATACGGGTCAAAGCAAGCACAATTTTCAAAGCTTAAACAATTGCATGCAAAAACATACCAAAGAAAGGTCCTTCTACAAATCTCAATCTACCAAATCGATTAGACAAATATTTGATAAATAGCGACTATGTCTTTGCGTGTAGCCGATGATTGGCTATTTTTACAAATAATTATTTTATCTGCGGAGATTTCTCAAAATATCAGGAAAAAATATACTGGCAGTTACCTGGCCTTGTATCGTGCTTTTCTGCATTTTGCCTTTTGGCCCGGTTCAATCCTGGTCCATTGAAAAATTAACTTCGTTCACAAACATTAGCAGCCACATTGCTGAGATCATATTTTATTGTATTGACCTGGCCGTATTATTTCTCCTGCTCTGGTATCTGAAAATTTTCAGAAGAATATTTGTGTCGCTATTGCTGTTGTTGGTGCTGATGTATGGGCTATTGCATTTATCGCCCATTCAAACCTGGGCCGTAAAGCAAATCAGCGGAAACTTATCTGAAAAACTTAAAACAAAAGTGTCTGTTCGTTCCGTGGACCTATCCTTTTTCGATAAACTTGAGATAAAGGGTGTGATGATCGAGGACCTGGCAAAAGATACATTGTTGTATGCCGGTTCTGCCAAAATAAAGTTGACAGACTGGTTCTTCTTCAAAGATCATGTTACGCTTCATTATATTGGCCTTGATGATGCAATTGTAAATATGAACCGACTGGATTCCACCTGGAATTACCAGTTTCTCCTGGACTATTTCAGCAGCCCGTCGAATAGCAAGGATACAACGGGCGGCGTTGAATTCGATTTTAAAGAAGCTCATTTTAAAAACATCCGCTTCAATAGATCAGATGGCTGGATCGGGCAAGGCATGGTTGCATCCATGAAGCAGTTGGATGTTTTGATGGACAGCGTAAATCTTTCGAAAAAGCGGATCATTATAAAAGAAATAAAATTCGAAGGGCCGCATTTTGCGTTATCAGATTTTACGGGTAAACGGCCGGAGGCAAGGGATGGTAGCATAGCAGTAAAAAGCAATGCGCCTGCACCGGCATATCAGTGGAACGACGACGGATGGACGATGCAAATAAAAAAAGTGTTGCTGAATGACGGGAGTTTTATGAGCGACCAGGAAACCATTCGTCCCAGGTATGCCGACAGGTTTGACGGGCAGCATGTTTTTATCAGCTCCATCAATGGTGAACTTAGTGACATTGCCTTTACCAATGATACACTCAGTGCATCCGTTCATTTATCTGCAAAAGAACGAAGTGGCTTTATAATAAAAAAGCTAACTGCCTCCATGAAATTTACACCGGGTATGATGGAGTTCAAAGACCTCGACCTGATAACCAACAACAGCCACCTGAAGAATTATTATGCGATGAGGTATGATAGCTTCAATAAAGACATGCAGGATTTTTTACATAGTGTAAACCTTGAGGGCAGGTTTACCGATAGTGAGTTGAATACAGATGATCTTGCATTTTTTGCACCCGAACTCTCCGATATGAAAAGGGTTTTTTATTTTAATGGAAAAGCAAAAGGCACTATTGATAATCTTTCAGCAAGGGACCTGAAAATAAAAACAGGTAATACATTTGTTGATGGAGACATCGCCTTAAGGGGGCTACCAGATATCACTAAAACCTTTATAGATTTTAAAGGCAATAACCTGCAAACAAACTACAAGGATCTTGTGACAATAATCCCTGCTTTAAAAAATATAACACAACCGCAATTAAGCAAGCTTGGCAATATTTATTTTAAAGGAAATTTCACTGGCTTTATCAATGACTTTGTAACATATGGCACCATCGTTTCAAACCTTGGAACGGCCAATACTGATATTAACATGAAAATTCCGGAATATGGGCCAGCATTGTATTCAGGAAAGATCAATACACAGAACTTTAGGCTCGGCCAATTCATGAACAGCACCGAGTTTGGAACCATTTCCCTAAATGGAAAAGTGAAAGGATCCGGATTTACCCTAAAAGATTTAAACGCAAATTTTGACGGTGATATAAAACAAATTGAATTCAATGGTTATAATTTCCAAAACATCCAGGTGAATGGAGACTTCGAAAAAAGCCTGTTCAAAGGGCATTTAACCATTGATGATCCCAATATAAAAATAAATTTCCTGGATGGTTCGCTTAGCCTTGCTGGAAAAAAAGAGATCGCTTTTAATGTGGTTGCGGATGTTGCCTATGCCCGCCTGAAAAACATTCATTTCACCAAGGATGATTTTTCTTTGAAAGGATTCTTCGGTTTAAATTTTACAGGAAATAATATTGATAACTTTTTAGGAACAGCCAGGGTATTTGATGCACAACTAACACATGATACTACCCTGCTTTCTTTCGATTCATTAACATTAAGTTCTTTCATGCGGGACGATAAAAAATATTTATCCCTGGAATCAAACGAGATCGATGCTGAACTCAATGGAAAATTCAAAATACTTGAATTACCTGATGCTTTCAAACTTTTTCTTAACCGATATTATCCCGCCTACATCAAAAAACCTTCTTACAAGTTAAGCGACCAGGATTTTAGCTTCGATATAAAAACAAGGGAAGTTGACGAATATATAAAGTTGTTTGATAAAAGGCTCCGTGGTTTTAACTATTCATCCATCACGGGCAGGCTCAATCTTGCCAAATCAGAATTAAGTGTAAATGCCGATGTACCGGAATTTATTTATGATGGAAAATCATTCACCAATATCAAACTTACAGGAAACGGTAATGGAGACACGCTGAAAGCGGATATTTCTGTTGATGCAATCGGCATTTCCGACAGCCTGCATTTTCCAGGGACCAAATTGCAACTAACGGCTCACAATGATGTTTCGGAAATACACCTTAAAACAAGTGCAGACAAAACCCTGAGTGATGCAGAACTGAACGCCACTATTCAAACCTATGCTGATGGAATTAAGGTTCACTTCTCCCCTTCGTCGTTTATTATCAATGATAAAAAATGGGAGATTGAAAAAGACGGTGAACTCACTATAAGAAAACGTTTTCTTGATGCCAGCGAAATAAAGTTCGTTCATAATAACCAGCAACTGACCATTTCCACCCAACTAAATGAAGAAAACAGCAATACCGATATCATTGCAAAAATGAAGGAAATCGACCTTGAAGATTTTACTCCTTTTGCATTCAAAGACCCTTCGTTAAAAGGTAAACTTACCGGTACAGCAATCGTTAGTGACCCGTTTGGGAAATTTGGCATTGCATTCCAGGGAGAAGCAGACAGCTTGTCAATGAATGAGAAATATATTGGTAAAGTGAGATTGGATGCAACTGCAAATACGATAACCGGGGCGGTGAAATTCAAAGTGAATTCAGATGAAGCTGATAATACTTTCGCTGTTGATGGAAGCCTGAATTATAAAGATTCAACAGATATTGGATTGAACCTTGACTTTGCCGGCAAGCGTGTGAATGTAAATATTCTTGAGCCTTACATGAACTCCATCTTTGATAAAATGAGCGGTTTTGCTGAAACCAATCTAAAAATTTATAGCCGCAACGGCGAGCAGTTTATTACCGGTGACGCCAAATTAACCAACGATACTATCAGGGTACAATACACGCAGTGCCCTTATGTAATAAAGGACCAGCTCATTCATTTTGCAGAAAATGTGATTGATCTCGGCCATATGCGGATCAGGGATACATTAAATAACGAAGGGACGATCAGCGGGAAAATATACCATCGCTTTTTTGACGACCTTTCTTTCGAAAATGTAAGGCTTGAAACGGGAAAGTTATTGTTACTCCACACCACAAAGAAAGACAATGCAGATTTTTATGGCAATGTAATTGGAAGGGCAATACTGAACATTGACGGGCCAACCACAAACCTTGTGATGAACATTGATGGCGAGCCCAGCATTCTCGACAGCAGCCATATTTACTTGCCAACAGGTACATCAAAAGAAGGAAATGCTACAGATTATATCGAGTTTATCCAGTTTGGAACAGAAATGGAAGAAGAAGTAAAAGGCCTGAAGTCGACCAACATCGTTGTAAACCTTAATTTAAAAGCTAATCCTGCCTGTAAGATTGATGTGATTCTTGATGAAGAAACCGGGGATGTTATTAAGGGTGAAGGCAATGGCAATATTAGTATCAGGGCGGGTAATAAAGAACCCTTAACCATCAGGGGCAAATATGAACTGACTAAGGGAGAATATACTTTTAATTTCCAGACATTTTTTAAGAAACCATTTACACTGAACAATGGAAGTATTACGTGGACAGGAGACCCACTGCTGGCAAATATAGACATACAGGCTGAGTACCTGGCAAAAGATGTGGACATCAGCCAACTAACTACTACGGGTAAACTGGTTCAGAAACAGGATATAATCATCAATGCAAATCTTACCGGCAGCCTGCAAAAACCATTGGTGAAATTTGAGTTTGATCTTCCTGCAAATAGCGAGATCCGCAAAGATTATATCATTGTAAAAAGGCTTGCAGATTTCCAGAATGATGAAAATGAAATGAACAAGCAGGTAGCCAGCCTCTTGCTTTTCAATTCTTTTATCATCGGCGATCAAAACTTTTTATCCGGCGGCAATACCCTTGCAGCAGTCACCAGCAGTGTTGGTGGTATCATCAGCGGCTGGCTTACAACATTGTTCAACAAACAACTGGAGAAAGCAACAAAAGGAATCTTGTCAACTTACATTGATATCAACCCTACATTTGATATCCAAAAAAATGCAAGCCAGTTACAAGCCAGTGTAAAAGCAGGACTTAAATTGTTACTAAGCAGCCGTCTTGTGTTACTGGTTGGCGGCAACCTGGATTATAACAATTCCACCTATACGCAACAGTTAGAAAAGAAGGGCCTTGTTACACCCGATATCAGCATCGAATGGTTGTTAAATAAAGAAGGATCCATCAGGGTTGTAGGTTTTAACCGAAGTAGTGTAGATTTCACTTTAACACAAAGAAACAGGTCCGGTGTGCAGTTATCTTACCGCAAAGACATGAATAAATTTTGGGATATTTTTAAAACCCGGAAGAAGATCGAGGCGGAGGAGAAAAAACGCAACTCGAAACCGAAAGTACCAGCTTAAGTGCTGTTGAATACAAAATTAAAATACAAAGAGAGCATCAGTAAAATGATGCTCTCTTTGTATTTATATACTTTCCTGTCAGCCTGACAATCCTGATGTAATTATCGAACAATTAATCTCAAAGCCTTACCAGGTTTTTTATACAGGTGCTACTGCACCTGAAACCAGGATTGTAATTCACAATATCCTTTTCCTGAGAAAAATCAACCTATCCTTTAGAGCCCATTCAGTATTTCGTGCCCCAACTTATCTCTCTTTGTAAACAAATACTTTTCGTTATGCTGATTCGGTTTCATTTCAATTTGTACTGTTTCCGTCACTTCCAAACCATAACCCAGCAAGCCTGCCCTCTTTTTTGGGTTATTTGTCATGAGCTTCATTTTTGTGATGCCAAGTTCACGCAATATTTGTGCACCTACGCCATAATCTCTTTCATCCATTCCGAACCCAAGATGCAAATTTGCTTCAACGGTATCCATGCCTTCCTCCTGTAGTTTATAAGCTTTTAATTTGTTGATCAAACCAATACCTCTCCCTTCCTGGTTCATGTACAATACAACACCTTTGCCGGCTGCTTCAATATGTTCAAGGGAATGATGTAATTGCTCACCGCAATCGCAGCGAAGCGAGCCTAAAATATCCCCGGTCATGCAACTGCTGTGTACCCTCACCAAAACAGGTTCATCTTTGTGCCATGATCCTTTTTTCAATGCAAGATGCACCTCACCTGTATTCAATTGGGTAAAAGCAACCAGTTCAAAAACCCCGTATTTTGTTGGCATTTCTACTCGTGCTTCTTCCCTGATCAGGGTTTCTTTTTTCAACCTGTACTCAATAAGATCTTTGATAGAAATAATTTTAAGATCAAACTTTTTAGCGATTTCGAACAGTTCCGGCAGTCTTGCCATACTGCCATCTTCGTTCATGATCTCCACCAATACACCGGCGGGCGCAAAACCTGCAAGTCGTGCAAGGTCTGTTGTTGCTTCCGTATGGCCGGACCTTCTTAAAACGCCGCCATGCTTTGAACGAAGTGGAAAAATATGCCCCGGTCTTCCAAGGTCAGTTGGTTTGGTTGCCGGATCTATCAGCGCCTGTATGGTTTTAGCACGGTCATGCGCTGATATACCTGTAGTACATCCATGCCCCAGCAAGTCGATACTAACGGTGAAGGCTGTTTCATGTAAAGCCGTATTGTCAACTACCATCGGCTGAAGGTTAAGTTCAACACACCTGTCTTCCAGCAAGGGAGCACAGATAAGCCCCCTGCCGTGGGTACTCATAAAATTGATCACTTCGGGTGTTACGTTTTGCGCAGCGGTAACAAAATCTCCCTCATTCTCACGGTCTTCATCATCAACCACGATCACCATTTTACCTTTTTTGATATCATCAATGGCGTCATCTATTCGGTCAAGCATAAACTAATAATTATTTTGCAAAGTTAACAAGGTTTCGCTTTTTGATATTGATTCTTTCGCTTTTCGAAAGCTAAGTCTTATAAGGTCTATATAATCAAATATCTACAGGTCGGCTATGAATCCCGTGGTTCATCTTCCTGCGCCCCAGGTTCCAGTTCAAAGTGGTCTTCAGAATTTAATGATTAAAAACTGCGGATTAAGTACCAGGATTGCAATCATTTTGGCTGGCAATTTTTTTACATGGAACTACACAAGTTGTAGTTGTTTGATGCGTCGGGTAAAGCTCCATTAAAACACTATACACACCATCCCAGGATCTTCATGACAGTGAAACTGAGCTTTGGTATGTAAGCACTGTCCAGTAATAAAAAGAAATAAGATTTTTCTTGATTTTTTTTTAAGCATTCCTGGCTTAGGTACAAAGTAGGGTTTTGAGTAGAAAGAGAATACATCCAGATATTAGCCCGACAAACACGAACATCAACCCGGTTACCTGTTAATTTTAATCAACGCTTCATTTATTTCCCCAGCCCCACAACAAAAACTTAGGAAATGATTTCGCCCACGTATCAACATCATGTTTTCCATCCTCCAGTTCCAGGTAACAAATATCATTGGGTTCTTCGAAGCCTTTCTTTTTTAGTTCATCGATCAGGCTGCGGGTATCGTCAATGGAGTCGATAATTCCATTATTATTTCTATCTGCGATTTCATCCAGTGTTCCTACTTCGAAAAAAAATTTGAGCCAATATGGATATGAACCTTGTTGGATCTGGCGGTGCATAATGCGATCGTTTCGCTCGTCGAAATCCTTGTCTTCATGGTCTTTGTCACGCCACCACAAAGAACCACTGAATATTCCTGCAATGTGAAATTCTTCCGGATTGTTCCACACAATATCAAGAGCACTAAGGCCGCCGAGGGAGAAACCTGCAAAAGATTTCCGGTGAAATGAAACAATTTTATAGGTTTTGCGAATAAATGGCAACAATTCCTCCATCACAAACCGGCTGTACTGGGCAGCCTTGGCCCCACGCCCTTTGTAATCAAGTATTTTAGCAGTACCGTATTCATTTTTCCTGTCTGCCGAGCAATGAATGCCTACACACAAGATTGGTTTGACCAGGTTATCAACAAGCAACTCATCCAGTATATCCTCGAAGAGCATGGTCCGCAGATCCTGCCCGTCATTAATCAACAATAAGTGAAGTTCAGGAAGGCTGGCGATGTCAGCAGGTAAATAACAATCGATCTTCACGTCCCGCTTTAGGTGTATTGAAGGATATATGTGAGCATCAATGGTGATGCAATTCGTTTTATTTCCAGGCATGGGTAGCAAAAATAATGAAAATTTGGTTTTGGAGTTGAAACGTTCAGATGAAAGAAGTATTATAATAATGGACTATAAAATGCAATTAACAGTCCACTAATTCCAGCAGTAGCTCACCTATGCTATCTGGTCAATGTTTCATGTACATCGCAAAAACATTTTTTTTATTGCCCCTTTGAAAATATATTTGAAGACATTTCAAACAACCACTTCCTAAATCAAGCATCATGAAAAAGATTGGCGTTCTGCACGGTAAAGAAAGAAGCTTTCCCGAAGCATTAATCGAAAGAATAAACAGTAAAAAAATTGACGGTATTATTGCCGAACCAGTTCGGATCGACAAAGTGATGCAGGGTGAGCCCAGCGGTTATACGGTTATCTTCGATCGCATCTCGCAGGACGTTCCATTTTACAGGGCATATTTAAAAAATGCTGCACTCTGTGGCACAACAGTAATAAATAATCCATTTTGGTGGAGTGCTGATGAAAAATTTTTTAATAACTGCCTGGCAACAAAAATAGATGTACCTGTTCCAAAAACAGTTATTCTTCCTTCAAGGGAATTACCTCCCGATACTTCCACAGACTCATTTGCAAACCTTGCTTACCCGCTTGATTGGGATGGCATTTTTAAATACATTGGCTTTCCTGCCTATATGAAACCCTTCGCCGGCGGAGGATGGAAAAGCGTTTACCAGTTAAACAGCATGGAAGAGTTTTTTGAAAAGCACGCCGAAACAGACCAGTTGGTAATGATGCTGCAGGAAGAAATAAAATTTGACGAATATTATCGTTGCTATTGCATTGGTGGAAAATATGTACGGATCATGCCATACGAACCCCGCAACCCCCATCATCTTCGTTATGTAGCAGATTTCAAACCTTCTGCTGAAAGATACAAGCTGATGGAAGACATTGTTTTACGCATCTGCCGTTACCTTGGCTATGATTTTAATACCGTGGAATTAGCCTTACGTGACGGTGTACCCTATGCGATCGATTTTTGTAACCCGGCACCCGATGCTGAAGTAAGCAGCGTAGGCCAGGAAAATTTTGACTGGGTGGTAGAAACTTCTGCGATCTATGCAATAGAAAAAGCAATGGAAAATAAAGCAGGCAGGGATAATCTTACATGGGGAGAATATTTGAAACGAAGTACGAACGGCAAAGAACTTTATTAATATCTAAGATGTAAGATGTAAGATCTAAGATTTGTGCTTTGCATCCCTGCATTTTACATCTTAAATCTTAAATCTTACATCTTAAATCTAACATCTTAAACCTAACATTGCAAAAATGGCCAATCTATCATACAAGCATTTCACGATCGGTGTTGAAGAAGAATACATGGTAATCGATCCCGTTACGAGGGAGCTAAAAAGCCATGAACAGAAAATTGTGCATGAAGGACATAAAGTGATCAAGGATAAAGTAAAAGCGGAGATGCACCAGGCAGTTGTAGAGGTGGGCACCGATATCTGTGCCGATGTGGATGAAGCCTTTATGGATGTGAGCACGCTCCGCAAAACCATTAGTGGCATCGCCGGTGAGCTGGGTTTATGGATGGGTGCAAGCGGCACACACCCATTCAGCCATTGGGAGAAACAACTGATCACAGACCATATTCGTTATAGTGAAATAGTAAATGAACTCCAGGAAGCTGCACGCAGCAATTTGATTTTTGGGCTACACGTTCACGTTGGTATGGAGACAAGGGAAATGGCGATCCATATTGCCAATTCTGCCCGTTACTTTCTGCCGCATGTATTTGCTTTGAGCACCAATTCCCCTTTTTGGGAAGGCCGGATGACAGGTTATAAATCATACCGGACGAAAATTTTTGATAAGTTCCCACGTACAGGCATACCCGATTTTTTTGAAGGCATAGAAGCCTACGATAATTATATAAAATTGTTGGTAAAGACAAACTGTATCGATAATGCCAAAAAGATATGGTGGGACCTCCGGGTGCATCCTTTTTTCAATACAGTTGAATTCCGGATTTGCGATATCCCGTTGACAGTCCAGGAAACAATTGCCATTACTGCATTGTTCCAGGCAATATGCGCAAAACTCTACAAACTCAAAAGCCAGAATTTGAATTTTATGATGTACAGCCGTGCGTTGTTGAATGAAAATAAATGGCGTGCAAGCCGATACGGCATTGAAAGCAATATGATCGATTTTGGAAAAGAGACCGAAGTGAATACCCGAGTGCTTATTTATGAACTGCTCGATTTTGTTGATGATGTGATACCACATCTTGGCAGCCGCCATGCTATCAGCCATGTTCATAAAATGCTTGATGAAGGCACAGGCGCAGACAGGCAGCTAAAAGTGTTTGAAGAAACAAAGAGCCTTGAAAAAGTAACAGATTATATACATGAAAGTTTTTTGTACGGGCTATAGACCGGAATTTGAAAGCCAGATCTTAGTTGGTTTGAAGGCGGCACCTGATGTAATCATTAAGACAGGCTTGAAAATGTTCAACAATCAGCAAAAAGATTAAAAGCTTGCTAAAAAAAATTTTGGTACGATTATCCTAGGACTTCTAATACACTAAAATCAACAAAAATGAAAAAGTCTATTTTGAAGCCATTTCAACAATTTGCTGCTCTGGTCATTATGAACCTTTGGGCACTTGCGGCAGCCGCCCAGGATTCCAGTATGACCCAAACCAACACCAGTACAACCAGTACTGAAACTTCTTTCCAGGTTCAGCCATGGATGTGGATCGTAGGAGCAGCGGTTATTATAATCATCGTAATAGCCCTGATGAGCGGCCGGAAAACCGATACTACTACCACTACGCGTACTACAGTGTATAAAGACAAATCATAAATGAGGGGACAAACATTGCTCAGCACTTTTTCAAAATATCACCTACGCTTAACTGGTAGTTGGAGGATCGCATTAACGCCCGGAAAATAATCGCCGTGATAACCAATGCTGGCATTTAACCTTGCTCAAAGGTCAAGCCTTCTTTTTAAGGCTCTGATATAAAAAAAATGGCCGGTCACTTGACCGGCCTTATCTTGTTTCACCTAAGGAAATCCCTATAGAGATTTCCTGCCAGAGATAATTTGCAACAGGAAAATAATTACAGCAACTACCAATACCAGGTGTATGATACCTCCTGCATGAAAGCCCAGGAAACCGATGGCCCAGGCCACTACAAGAACCACTGCGATGATGTACAATAGATTGCCCATAAAATAAAAATTTAATTGTGAGTTAATAAATAATAATGAAGTTAATGATTTGTAATCAAAAATTATGAAGAAAAATGCTGTTGTTCTGCGTTCGGTGAAGCTGTAAATCCGTTGGGTTGTTCCATATTTTCGCTAACACCGGTATTTTCTTTTTTACCATTGCCACTAAAGCTTTTCGCTGCATCATTCACTTTACCAGCCACCATTTCTACCCGTTCTCTCACATTCGTTTTTAGATCGCTGGCTTTCTTTACCATCTTCTTCCTTGTTTCTGTTCCTTTATCAGGTGCCAGCAAAATGCCAGCAACTGCACCGGCTGCGGCACCAAAAAGAAGGCCGCTCAAAAATTTACCTTTGCTCATTGATTATGTTTTTAGATTAATGATGTTAGCACAATATCTAAAATGCCACCAAACTTTCATTTAGCCTGAAAAGATAATATGATGGGTTCTAAATTGGGTAAGTTGTGTAAATAAATGCACATGTATGTTGGAATGAGCATAAAAATCCCGATTTTACAGTACAAGAAAACAATGATTTAAAAGTTTAATGACTGAATGGTCCTGTTACAAGACAAATGCATGTCCAGCAGCGCGTGTGCAAAATTTTTCTTCCCTTCCTGCTGAAGAACAACCCTAATTTTGATTACACATCTGTATAAGTCTGCTAATCATGTGATCATTTTTGTTTTTTAATAGCAATCAAAATAAAGCTGCCACCGCTCGCTTATCCGGAAAAGCTTATAGTCAGATTCGGCAGATGCAGTGGATTGAAAAGAATTTAAACAAGTACAGGTTAACCCTTCTCTGTTTTGTTTTGTGAATCATAATCATTAAGTTTATAGTCATTATGCTGATCGCAATACCAGGCTAAAAAATTAAATCATTTCATGACACCAACTCAGTTGTCGAATCTCCTGCTGGATCAAAGTAAAGACCTCTTTTGGATGATCGACCTTGACTTCCAATTGATCTATGCCAATAAAAGGTATTTCAATCTCATGAAAGAAATGACCGGAGTCGAAAAAAGGCTGAACGAATCTGTCCTGGTGGAAGGCTTTGGTGAAGGCTATGTTGAAAAATGGAAAGCCTATTATACCAGGGCACTGACAGGATAATATTTTGAAATAGAAGAGCATTTCTATAATCCGCAATTAAATGAAATTCAATATAGCCAGGTTACTTTCGAGCCCGTGATTGGCGATGACAACAGGTTTTTTGCAGTTGCCTGTCAAACAAAAGATACAACACAAATAGTGAAGCACAGGTCAGAAGCCAATCAGTTGATGGATGCTTCTTTAGATGTTTTTTGTACCATTAACGAACAGGGCAATTTTGTGTATGCGAGCGCTGCAGCTTTAAATCATTGGGGATACCTACCAGAAGAATTAATTGGCAAACCATATATGGATCTCGTTTTGGAAGCCGATATTCCTAAAACCCACGAGATTGCGGCTTATGTTCGAAGTGGCCGGGACGTCAAATCTTTCGTTAACAGATACAATAAAAAAGATGCTGGCATTGCCTATAATTTATGGTCCACCAGGTGGGATAATCATACAAAGCTCATGTATGCTGTGGCCAGGGATGGCAAGGAAAAAATTGAACAGGAAGAAAAAATACAACAAAGTGAGCAATGGTTTAAAGCATTGGTTCAAGAGGGTGCTGAGCTCATAGCCATAACCGACTTAGCAGGCAATTACAAGTATGTTAGTCCCACAAGTACGAGTATCACCGGTATCCCCGCGGAAGATTTTATTGGCCGGAATGTCTTTGAATTTATCCACCCGGATGATGCAGCAGGGATCTTAGCCAATTTGGAAAAATTAGCTACTGAAAAAAAATTACACCTTGAGCCTTTTCGTTCTAAAAACGGTAATGACGAATGGAGATGGGTCGAAACAGTGCTGACGAATATGTTAGACAATCCAGCCGTGAATGGGATTGTATCCAATTCGAGAGATATTACTGACAAAGTAAATGCAGTAAAACAAATAGAAGCAAAAGAATTATTTAACCGTACCGTTTTAGAAAGCAGCCCCGATTGCTTAAAAATATTAGATACAGAAGGGCGGCTTCAGTTTATGAATTTTAACGGGCTTTGCCAGATGGAGATCGATGATTTTATCAGCTTTAAAAACAAAAGCTGGTGGACGCTATGGGGCAGCGAAAACGAGGCATTGG
>JBDSBG010000182.1:0-9557 GCA_039921685.1 Ferruginibacter sp. | reverse complement strand
ACACCACTAAATCCGTGACGTTTTACAACACCCTGGAAACCCTTTCCTTTTGTTGTACCAACAACAGCAATACTATCACCTTCGGCAAATATGTCGACTGTGATGGTTTCACCAACTGCTTGTGTTAGTTCGCTATCGCGTATTTCCTGAACGAATTTTTTAGGAGCTGTATTAGCTTTTGCGAAGTGGTTCACTTCGGCTTTGATGGAGTGCTTTTCTTTCTTATCACCAAATGCAATTTGGATTGCATTGTAACCGTCTGTTTCTACGGTTTTCTTTTGAGTTACTACACATGGGCCTGCTTCAATGATCGTGACAGCGGTTTGTTTGCCGGTCGTATCAAAAATGCTGGTCATGCCAACTTTCTTTCCAATAATACTTTTCATTGTATCTATTTTATGCCCAGCGCTCCGATGAGTCGGAGTTAGGCGTTCATATTTTCTTTTTAAGAGCTTACCTGGTGCCTTTCCCGATCAGATCGGGAGGTTCATCAAGCTTTAATTTCAACATCCACACCACTTGGCAAATCCAATTTGCTTAAAGCGTCAACCGTACGGCTGCTGCTGGTGTAAATGTCTAACAAACGTTTGTGCGTACACAATTGAAACTGCTCACGTGCTTTCTTGTTAACGTGAGGAGAACGAAGAACGGTAAAGATTTTCTTATGAGTAGGTAAAGGAATTGGTCCTGTTACTACTGCGCCCGTACTACGTACAGTTTTTACAATCTTTTCGGCTGACTTATCAACTAAATTGTGGTCGTAAGACTGTAATTTTATTCTGATTCGTTGTGACATATATAAAGAACTTTTAGAATTCCGTTTTTTAATTTGGAGTGCAAAGGTAAGGGTTGGTATCTGAATAGAAAAAAAATAGTGAAAGTTTTTTGAAAAAAGGTTCGGGATGCCAGGAAAGTCCTTTAGTAAGCTAAGTTACTGGCTTATAATAATCCCGGATCAGCGGATGAAGTTTGAGCGACCCATGCCTGAACAGCTTCCTGGCCGTACCTTACTGCCATTTGTTTTGTGTCATTTCACTTTTTTCAACCTGTTTTTCTGAAACTGGAAGGTATTCATCGAGATCAATCATGCAACCCGGTTGGATAAGTGTTTGTTCATGCATAATCACTATTCTTACCCGCATCTTATCAAAACCGGAAAGGCTGAGTGAATCGGCCGCACTGTTGAATTTGTAATGGTCAAGGAAATCAGCTATCCTCTTTGTATCGGCGGGAATGATACACAGATCAGTAATATTAGAAGCTGTTTCGTCGTATTTTTCTATCAGGTATTCATATCGTTTATGAATTTGTAAGGCATGCTCATATGTGTAAATCATTGCACTAATATACAATCGAAATGTATATTCACCGTAATTTTACGGTTAATCAAGTATTTTTACCTGGTAAAAATAACAGCAGATTTTATAAAAAGTAAAAGTGTCGGGTCTTTTTAGTGCTGCTTGCGGTAGGAAGTTAAATAAAAAGGAAAAACTGATGTTCGGGAAGTACAGTAGTAAAGTATCCCTTTTTTCTGCCGGCTAATTCTTGTAGCCAGAAAATGCCAGGTCTATGATATTCCCGTTCCATTAGGCGCCATAATACTTTAAAATGCTTGCTGCCCATGAAATGCATAATTCATCATTCCTGGCAAAATTGATTTTATCAGCCCGTTACTCATTCACCAACAACATCCTTAACTGAAAAAGGCTTTTTGACGGCCGAGGTAATTCCCTTGTTTATACATAAGGCACAAAAATTAAATTTACTTCCCCAGAACTTTTTTTATGATCATTTCCATACAATTACCAGCATCCCAATAAAGATCAACCCGGCCCCTATCAAAATCCTGGCTGTCATCGGTTCCTTCAAGAATAAAAATGAGAGTAAAATTGTAAATACAAGGCTTCCTTTATCTATCGCAGCAACTTCAGATGTTTTGCCCATTTGTAAAGCCTTGTAATAAAAAAGCCATGATGCGCCCGTTGCCAACGCTGACAGTGTAAGGTAGAGCCAATTGTTTTTTGAGAGCGTTGATACAGCACTCACATTGCCTTTAATGAAAACAACCGCCCATGTAATAAAAAGAACGATCGCAGTCCTTATCGCAGTGGCAAGATCGGAATCAACTGCTTTTAAACCTGCCTTCGCAAAAATAGCAGTGAGCGCAGCGAAAAAAGCTGATAATAAAGCAAATAATAACCAACCGGGCATATATTAAAATTGACAATGGACAATTGATAATTGACAATTGCTGAAAATTGAATGCGAACGTTGTTTATTGAATTTTCACTGTTCAGCCTGCCAAAATTAATTATCTTTTGACACTTCTCCCCCACTGCTTTCCGATTTCTTTACAACTGCTGCCCCGCGGTAAGAAATGTTCCCTCCACTGCTTGCACTGGCATCAATACTAACGCTTGCGTATACATGCGCATTTGCACCGCTACTTGCACTTACATAACTGTTCTCGCTCAATAACTCACTTGCCGAAAGAGATGAGCCGCTTGAACTTGATGCATGAAAATCTCTTGTTCGGCCGGATAAGGTAAGTTGACCACCACTGCTGGCATCAGCCTTAATTTCCGGAGCATCAATTGCTGTTTTAATATTTGAACCACTGGACGCTTTCACTATTATTTTTCCAGCCGATTTTAAAGCGTCCTTTACAACAATGCCTGATCCTCCCGACGCATCAACGCTATTGATCTCGGGAGCTGTGATAAATATTTTCAAATGTGCATCGGTTACATTGATATGATCCAGGCGGATTTTTAATTCATTGTCTACCACTTTTACTTCTATGTATTTCATAAGATTATCGTCAGCTTCCACCACTACATTTTCAGTAGGCCCATTTTTAACCTCTACTTCAAAACCACCCTTGATATCAAGTGCCCTGAAGGCACCTGTGCTTCGTGTTTGCGTAATGATGTTCCCGCTGCCTTTCTTATAATTGCAGGAGCTCATCAAACCAACAAACAAAACTGCTAACAAAATTATTCTCATGTGCTTTATTTTTTAAAGCAGCAAAGATTTGAAATATAATCCGTACTGCCAAGCGTGAATTCAAGTATCAATTACCAGGTCGATGCATCAGGACATCCGGTCAGGTAAGATTTATAAGGTTTAAATATCAGAAATCTAACAACCAGTTAATGCATACATTTAGCCATCCTACCCCAAACTTCACAGCTCATACCTCTGCCTGGTTCCCGATTCCCGATTGCCGTTTCGCGTTTGCCGATTGCCGTTTGCCGATTCTCTTCTACCTTCGCAGCAATATGACAGAAAAGATATTAATCCTTGATTTCGGTTCACAATATACCCAGCTCATAGCACGGGTTGTAAGGGAAGCAAATGTGTATTGTGAGATACAACCCTTTCATAAAGACATTGTTTATGATGCCTCATTAAAAGGAATTATCCTATCCGGTTCGCCCTTCTCGGTAAATGACGAAAAGGCGCCAATGGTTGATGTTGACAGCATGCTCGAAAAACTGCCCGTGCTCGGTATATGTTATGGCGCACAGTTGACTGCTAAATTATTTAACGGGCACGTTGCAAAAAGCAACAAAAGAGAATATGGACGGGCAAGCTTTACCGTTACAAAAGAAAATGAACTAATGCAAGGCATTGCTCCGGTGTCGCAAGTGTGGATGAGCCACAGTGATACGATTCAGCAACTTCCAACAGGGTTTGAACTGCTAGGCACAACAGAAAGCATACCCGTTGCAGCATTCCGGAGTGCGACAGCAGCACACAAAATATTTGGTTTACAATTTCACCCGGAAGTTTATCATTCGACAGAAGGAAAAACGATCCTTAAAAATTTCCTTGTTAACGTTTGCGGCTGTACGCAAAACTGGACGGCCGCACATTTCATAACCGACACAGTTACTGCTTTGAAAGCCCAGCTGGGCGATGCCCGGGTGGTAATGGGGCTTAGCGGTGGTGTTGATAGTACTGTTGCTGCAACATTAATACACAAGGCCATTGGAGAAAACCTCTATGGCATTTTTGTTGACAATGGCGTACTTCGTAAAAATGAATTTGAACAAGTGCTTGAAACTTACAAACAACTTGGCCTGAATGTAAAAGGAGTAAATGCAAGTGAACATTTTTATACAAAACTTGCAGGAAAAGTATTGCCCGAGGAAAAGAGAAAAGCGATTGGAAATTCTTTTATAGAAATTTTTGATGAAGAGGCACATAAGATCAGCGGTATAACTTTTTTAGGCCAGGGCACTATTTATCCTGATGTGATCGAATCTGTTTCTGTACATGGGCCCTCTGTAATGATCAAATCGCACCATAACGTTGGTGGCCTGCCCGAAACAATGAAATTAAAACTGGTTGAGCCATTGCGTTCGTTATTCAAAGATGAGGTCCGTAAGATCGGGTTGGAACTCGGCATTCCGGAGGATATGATCAATCGCCACCCATTTCCCGGTCCTGGGCTGGCCATTCGTATATTGGGAGAAGTTACAGAAGATAAGGTACGGTTATTGCAAGATGCAGATTTCATTTATACAGAAAGCCTGAAGAAATTTGATCTCTATAATAAAGTTTGGCAGGCGGGCACCATCCTGCTTCCCGTGAAAAGCGTTGGTGTAATGGGTGATGAAAGAACTTATGAATTTACGGTGGCTTTAAGGGCGGTGAGTTCAGTGGATGGTATGACGGCAGATTGGTCCCATTTACCCTATGAATTCCTGGCGCATGTTTCCAATGAAATCATTAACAATGTAAAAGGAATTAACAGGGTGGTATATGATATAAGTAGTAAGCCGCCTGCGACAATTGAGTGGGAGTAACGAATGAACAATTGACAATTGACAATTGTTCATTTAGATTCTTATAGCTGATATCTGATGTCTGACATCTCATATCCTGTAAAATAAAAACATCAATGAAAAAAAAATACTACATCGGCCTCTTAATAATATGCAGTTTCTTTTACCATTCTGCTACTGCACAAGGAACAGGCAGTTCAACTTTTAAAACATACAAGGTGGGCATTTTTGCTCCGCTTTATCTTGACTCCGTTTTTACTGAAGATGAATTCAATTATCCTAAAAACTTTCCAAGGTTTGTTTTACAGGGTCTCGATTTTGTACAAGGTGCACAAATCGCATTCGACAGCATGCCCTCTCCAATTGCGGGTATTGATGCCCGTTTCTTTGATTCAAAATCTACCAAAGAAGACATTAATACACTTATTAAAAATAACAGGCTCGACAGCCTTGACATAATTATAGGAAGCGTTAAAGATGAGGAATATAAAACCCTGGCCAATTTTGCCTTTGAAAAAAAGATACCATTCATCTCGGCAACTTATCCGAATGATGGCGGTATCACTGGAAATCCTTACCTCGTTATTGTAAATTCAACTCTTAAAGCACATTGCGAGGCCATCTTCAGTTACGTATTGCAAAATCATGGTACAGAAAAAATCCTAATATTCCGTAAAGCAGGAAGCCAGGAAGATAAAGTAGCAGGTTATTTTTCAACACTTAACAAACCTGATGGCAAAGCGTTATTGAATATTCAAACAGTTATGCTTGATAGCAATTTTAATACAGTTAAATACAAATTAGATAGCACCAAACAAAACATCATTATCGGCGGAAGCCTTGAAGAAGAATTTGCTTATAATCTTGCTGCAGCCTTATCGCCGTTGAAAAAAAAATATGACATTACGTTGATCGGTATGCCAAACTGGGACGGTTTCCAATCTTTCAGCAATCCCAAAAAGAACCTGGCCGATTTCCCTGTTTTTTTTACTTCCCCTTATTTTAATAATAAATGGGATAATTACAGCAGGATCATACAAGACGTTTACCTGAACAAGTACAAGGGCAAACCGTCTGACTATGCCTTCAAGGGTTTTGAAACCATTTTTATTTTCGCAAGATTAATTACCCGCTATCCCGAAAATTTCATGGATCATTTGAATGATTATCCCTACAGGGTTTTCAGTGAATATAATTTTAAACCCGTCTCAATAAAAAAAGATAGCGATGGGCCCGATTATTTTGAGAACAAGCATCTTTACTTTTTGAAATCTGTGAATGGTGTTGTCTCAAAAGCGTGGTAAGCTTTAGGAGTTATAAGTTATAACTGGTGAGTTGTGATTTTATTTATATTTATTGAGGTTGTAGTTGAAATTGAAGGTATTTAAAATAATATTCGATATTCAACTTACAATATTCAATGTAAAGTGAAATAAAATGGTCAATGCCAAATGATTCTAAGACTATTTTTTAAAACTTCTTCAAGATTGTTTCCCATCACTACATTGTATTCAGTTTTTTAAAGAACAGATACAAAAAAAAGAGTTCTTCAGTTGTAGCCCTACCTTCCTACAACTCAGCATTTTCCCTGAACCTTGTCTCGGACAGATCATCTACCCTGCTTGTTAACAAAAATTATGGAATAACATTTGTCCGAAAGAGTTTCAGCCTTTGAGTGATCAACACAGATTTGACAAGGAGCAGAGGTTTTCCGGAATTTTGAATTTCATTCTATGCAACTCATTGAATTTACAGATAAAGGATTGTATTGCCGCCAGGGCGATTTTTATATCGATCCATGGAAGCCCGTGAACAAAGCTGTGATAACACATGCACACAGCGATCACGCCCGCCCGGGCAGTAACAGCTATCTCTGTCATCATTCTACAAAACCATTATTGCAATTACGGTTGGGTGACAATCATTATGAAAGTATCGGCTGGGATGAAGTTGTCTCTATGAACGGGGTAAAAGTTTCCCTTCACCCTGCAGGTCATATTATAGGCTCTGCCCAGGTGAGAGTAGAATATAAAAATGAAGTATGGGTTTTCACGGGCGATTTTAAAACAGAAGATGATGGATTAAGTGCAGCCTTTGAACCAATAAAATGCAACAGCTTCATCACAGAATCAACTTTTGGATTGCCCATTTATAAATGGCAAACGCAGGATGTGATTTTTGACAACATGAAAGAATGGATCGCTCAAAATAAACTTTCCGGAAAAACAAGTGTATTCATTGCATACAGCCTTGGCAAATCGCAAAGAATATTGAAGCCTTTGGCAGAAACAGGTTTGCCAATATTTGTGCATGGGGCTGTTCACAATATCCATCAAACACTTGTAAACAGCGGCTGGGATTTACCGTTAGTAAAAAGGGTTACACCCGAAACCAGCAAAGAAGAACTAAAAGAAAGCATCGTGATAGCTCCTTCAGGCGCTGAAGGTTCCCCGTGGATAAAAAGATTTCCGCCATACGCTATCGGCATTTGTAGCGGTTGGATGCAGGTAAGGGGTAACGTTAGGAGAAAGAATGCCGATGCTGGATTTGCCTTGAGTGACCATGCTGACTGGGATGGATTGATTTCGGCAGTGAAAGCCACTGGTGCAGAACGCGTTTTTGCAACGCACGGCTTCCAGTCTGCATTTAGCAGGTTTCTCAACGAGCAGGGAATAGAGGCTGCAGAAGTAAAAACCAACTATGGCAATGACGAGGAAGAAACTCCTTCACCTATTGAAGATCCTTTAAACCCTCCTGTATGAAAAGATTTGCTGAAATGATACAGGTGCTTGGCACAACTACGAAGACCAATCAAAAGCTCGAGGCTATCCAGGAATATTTTGCTACCGCTAATGATAAAGATAAAATATGGGTGATCGCTTTGTTCACCGGCCGCAGGCCAAAGCGCTCTGTCAAGTCTGCCCTGCTAAGGGAATGGTGCATGGAAATGACCGGGATCGCCCCCTGGCTCTTTGAAGAAAGTTACCATACAGTAGGCGACCTTGCAGAAACCATTGCTCTGTTGTTACCGGAATCAAAAGAAACAGCTAGAGAAGAGCTGTCACTGTCTTACTATGTAGAATTTCTGCTTCAGCTGGAAAAACAGGAGGATGCTGTAAAAAAAGAATTCGTTACCGGGAGCTGGAAGCAAATGAATACCAATGAAAGATTTGTTTTCAATAAATTGATAACCGGTGGTTTCAGGATTGGTGTATCACAAAAATTAATGGTAAATGCGATAGCAAAAACGACGAACATCTCTCCTTCCATCATTGCGCATAGGATTAGTGGAAACTGGGATCCTTCAACACTAGCCTTCACTGAGCTATTAAGTACCGAGCATAGTGCAGCCGATTTTTCCAAGCCCTACCCCTTCTACCTTGCTTATGCACTTGAAAATGAAATTGCTTTGTTGGGAGATCCGGGTGAATGGCAGGCTGAATGGAAGTGGGATGGTATCCGGGGACAGATCATCAAGAGAAATAATGAACTGTATGTTTGGAGCCGGGGCGAAGAATTAATGACAGAGAAATTTCCTGAATATAAAATACTTGAAACGCTGTTACCCAACGGCACAGCTATAGATGGAGAAATCATCAGCCTTCGCAGCGATTTGCTTTTACAAAATTCGGATGATTTGTCAAAGCAGTTCAGCCCTCTTCCTTTTTCAGCCCTCCAGACAAGGATTGGCCGTAAAAACATTACAAAGAAAGAATTGACTGCAGCACCTGTTGGATTTATCGCTTACGACCTCATTGAACATGATGGTCTTGACATACGGCAGTTATCCCTCACCGATAGAAGAACAAAACTGGAGGCATTGATTCAGTCTTTAAACCTTCCATTTATCCATATTTCACCTGTCATTGTTTTTTCGGATTGGGATGCTTTAATAAATACCCGCCAACTTTCCAGAGAAATGGGTAGCGAAGGACTCATGCTCAAAAGGAAAGATTCTGCATACCAGGTTGGAAGAAAAAGAGGCGACTGGTGGAAATGGAAAATTGACCCGCTTACCATTGACGCTGTAATGATCTATGCACAAAAGGGCCATGGCCGAAGAAGCAACCTTTATACCGACTATACTTTTGCAGTACGCGACGGAGAACAACTCGTATCTTTTGCAAAAGCTTATAGCGGCCTTACAGATAAAGAGTTTGCACAGGTAGATGCTTTTGTAAAAAGAAATTCAATAGAAAAATTCGGCCCGGTCCGGACAGTAAAACCAGAACTCGTTTTTGAAATTGCTTTTGAAGGAATTGCTGCGAGCAACCGTCATAAATCCGGCGTTGCCTTACGTTTTCCCCGGATCAACCGCTGGAGGAAAGATAAAAAACCGGAGGAAATAAATACGCTTGAAGATCTGAAGGCTATGTTGGAGAACTACAACAAAATGCAATAGTCAAAGATATCCTTACAAATTCATTCCCCATTTTATTCTTCGGGCAAGCTCAGCAAACTTCCTCTTGTTCGCTTTTTTTAATTAGGTAGAATTAAATTTAATAAAACCAGTTTTGACATCAAACCTTGTATAGCAGGTAAAATATTTTTTAGGAGCAGCCAAAACAGCGTTACCAGTTGCTGTCATCGATTGAACAGCCACGTCCTCCTGGATACAAGCAACACGATCCATTCTCTTAAAAGCGATGGCGTTTTCATCCTGCAGGTTTTTCATAGCCATCCTCAGCAGTCGGTTGGTTTCTAAAGTCTTTTTTTCTTTCGCTTTCTTTTCACGTAGCATATATTCTTTGATAGCTGCATTGT
>JBDSBG010000181.1:0-5079 GCA_039921685.1 Ferruginibacter sp. | reverse complement strand
GGAAAGAGAATGCTTTGGGTTCTGTTTTTTCCTTGTATAAATTGCATTAATAAATTTACCTTTAATCAAAGGCTGTAGCAATAAATATTATAAACAGGTGTTGATAGTTTTTAGACAGTCTGACGTTGGCGCTTGGCGAAGGTGGGGTATGATTGTTAGCGGTAGCCGGTCAAATTAAAGATATTTACGAGTATTTGTTAAAGGGCCTTCCTTTCGAGTCCAGTAAAATAACAATACCATTAAAATCCCCAAACCAAGAAGAAAAACAGCAATGTAGCTATGTTCTGTTCTTACGGATTCAAGATCGAGAAGTGTATTTTTATCCGCATCTATTTGAAAAATCTTTGGTTGATAATATTTTTTTTCGCTTTTCTTGATCCAAACACTAACAGAGTCCGCATATTTCAAATTATCTAAGATTTCATCAAACTTTATATTTTGGTAATTGTCGCCAATGTTCCCTATTAATGAAAATTTCTTATTATACTCATTCAAAAAGAAAATCAATTCTGATTTCTGGCTCTTCGATGTGTGTTTAAAATATCTCCATCTTGTAGATTCAACAGTACTAATATAAACTTTTCCAGTTCTTAAAGTTCCAGTAATTTTTGTAAGCTGAAAGTGAAAGGTCAAAAGAACAGGTAAATACCAAAGTCCGGCTAAAAAAATAATTATTCCGAATAGCAAGGCTCCATATCTTTTTCTTTGATAAAAACTCATCGGTTGATTTTAGAATAATGCAGGTTACCGCTAACGGGCACGGCTTGGCGATGTGGTGGAATTTGAAAATCGTCCGCCCGGAACCGCAGCCCAATAAAAATACAAAAGTTGAAGTTAACCTACAAAAGCCAAATTAAAAAAGTCAAGCCCGGACTGAAGCACAACAGCGATAAAATGCCGACGCTAACAACGTCCAGCCACCATATTGCCAAACCGAATGTTGGCTGCCGTAAAAGTCTATTTTGTCCTTTTGAAGTTTATTATTTTGTAAGTGTCTAAATACCTTTCAAAATTAATTTCTGCTTCAATTGTTTCGTCTGTAGATTTTATTTTGCTCAAATTTACTTTTATACGCTTGTCGTCTAATGAATCTATTGTCCTTATTTTTACTATCATGCTTTTATTCACATGAAATCTGCTCCAATCTTTATTCTCAAAAGTCATAACTGAATCTTCGTGTGTTGTCGGAAGGATTGAATTTTTAAGTGCCAAAAAACTGTCAACGCCTTTTTGATTTAATGTTGTAATACTACTCAGGTCAAGCACATAATTTTTTGTATTAATTGAAGGTTCAGTTTCAAAAGCTTTGTCAACGCAGAGCTTTATCAAATTGCAAGAAACAATACTAGAATTAATATAATTCTGTTTATAGTCAGTTGATTTGCAACTTGTGAATGCAGTTAGTAATACAGTAGAAAAGAGTAAAATAAATTTCATTGACTAAAGTTCAATTGCGTTATAATATTTTTCTTTTGTTTTTATAAAAACACTTTTACCGTTTTTGTGAGTTCTTGTTGTAACGTTTAAACGGTCATTTGCTAATTCAATTTTATAGGTCTTTGTCCATACTTTTTTGTTGTTAAGGAATTTGTCAAGGTAAAAACTGTCAATGCTTATCTTTCTGCACTCCAAATAAACAGTGTCATTTATTATTTCGTCCGATTTATAATTTTTATAAAAAAAGCGGAAATAGATTTTCTGGGAGTCTAATATTATTTTCACAGTTTTTGACTGTCCAAATGAAAAAATGCCAAATATTAAAAAGGTCAGTGAAAATATAATTTTTCTCATTTTCAAGCTTTGAATTTTAGGGTGTCCGTATTTATGGCAGCCAACGTACGAATTTACGAAACCGGCGAATAGGTGGAATTTATTGGGGATTGAAAATCAACGAGATCCCTGTTGGTTTTTTGAACTGTTGCTTGCTCCAATGTGCAAGAGGCCTTCATGATCGTCTTCGAAAAGCCTGTCAAGGGGTCTCATAATTCACGCAATCAGAATATGCAAATCTTCATCGATTTGATTCATTACCGCATTCAATCCCCAAATCTACAAAAGCCTCCCTTCCTACCCCACCGTTAAAACACCCTTTTTTAAAATATCCTATTAACTCTTTAACTTTTCCTTCTTAATCCACCCACCTCATTTTGTGTCAATAGCGTTGTAACAATTGTTACAAAAAAAATGTTACAACATGAGCAGCTTAAAAAAAATACGCGAAAAATTCGGGATCAGCCAGCAGGAGATTGCACATTGGCTGGGGATTTCCCGCAGCCTGGCAGCACATTATGAACTTGGAACCCGTGCATTGCCTACAGATGCATTACTGCAGCTTGCAAAATTGGAGATGATGGTGCTGGAGTTCGAGGGAGAAGGTTCAAAAGGTTCAAAAGGTTCAAAAGGTCTAACAGGTTTAACAGGTTTAACAGGTTACACGGAATCTTTTGAACATTTGAAACCTCTGGAACCTCTTAAACCTATAGCACCTCTGGAACCTTTGCCGCCTGTACAGACAGTTCCCAAACTTGCTTTTCAACTGGATAAGGCCGAGAGGTTGCACCAACAATTGACCATCGTACAAAGCAAACATGCTGTGCTGCAACAGCAATTGCTGCTCATTCAAAAAATGATGGCTAACTGTGATGAATACACGAGCGAAAAAGAAAAGTTATGGCTGCAAATGCTTTACCATGGGCTGTGCTGTAAGATTTCAAAATTTGATGAGTCGAAGCAGGTGCCGCTGAAGGCGAAGATCATGGAGATGAGGATAAGGAAGGAGTTGGGGGATAATGGTGGCTGGATACTGGATGCTTGATACTGGATATTCGAGGCTGGATGAGGATACGGGATGCGGGATGATAGGGAGTGGATGCGGGAAGCTGGATACCGGATACGGGATACGGGATGCTGTGTGCGGGATACTGGTTAAAGGATACTCAATGCTGGATGATGGATACGGGATGCGGGATGCGAGATCAGGGGGGGGGTGGATGCAGGATGATGGATACTGGATACTTGATGATGGATGATGGATACGGGATGCGGGATGCGAGATCAGGGGGGAGTGGATGCGGGATGCTGGATACTGGAAACTTGATATGGGATGCTCGATGCTGGGTGCTGGATCTCAACTTTAAGTAAACCTGGGCATCCAATTCATTATTTCTTTTTAGGCTTCCCCCAGTTTTCCTGCATTTTTTGATACGCTTTGTCAGACACCGTGGAATCATCCTTGCTGCGGGAAGTACCTGATTTCTTTCTTGCATTAATATTTGCCACCAGGGAATTTTTCGGTCCGGCTTTTTTTGCTGCTTTCTTTGCCATGTTTTAGTTTACAACTATCAATCAAAGTATGTGCCCGTAAGATTCAGAAGCTTCAATGTTTAAAAAGGTCAAACGTCTTGAACATAAGGAGTATCAAATATCAACATATCATTTTAGCTTGCTGATCGCCTTGACCCAGGATCACCCACTTCAGCGCAGGAATTGCACTCCCGGTTAATTTATTTTCCTTCTTGCGGCGAAAACGGAATGCTGTTACAAAATCCGCCACTGATGCTGATGGCATTAATCCTCAACCTCAAGCATCAAAAGATAGATACTTCTACATAACAGCCCTGCAGTTTACCCGAAATTTATGCAATAACCCAAACAAGATGATGCAGGGCCCTTGTAGGTCGTCCATGTAGGAACAGGACGGTAAGAATCCATTTAACCCCGGGGAGGTCGTTTACCCATCCGGTATAGTTGTTGATATTGCTGCTATTATCACAACGCTGAGCATATCGCCCAGGCTGATTAAACGACCAAAAAAACCCTAAAACAATCTAAAATGAAAATTACAAGTGTAGCAGTTTTTGCCCTTATCTCTCTTTTCTCCCTCTCCTCCTGTGTAAGTAAGAAGATTTTAAAAGATGAAAAGGCTCAGTCTGCCCAACTCCGTACTGAAAATGCAGATCTGCGGGAGCAATTGAAGACAGTTTCTGACCGGGAGGCAGAGCTGAATAAATCCACTACGAAAATGGAAACTGACTTTTATAACCTTCGGCGTGAAAATGAAACATTTCGATCTTTGAATGACAGGGTGCTGAAACAGTTGGAAAGCATGTCTGTAATAACTACTTCCCAGGCGCAAAGCATAAAAACTTCTTTGGAAAACATTGGATCCAAGGATGTATATATCCAGGAGCTCCAGCGATTGCTTACAAAGAAGGATTCAATAAATATGGTGCTGGTTACCAATTTGAAAGGTGCAATAGGAAACATGAGCGACCAGGACATTAATATTAAGGTAGAGAAAGGAGTTGTTTTTATAGATATCTCGGATAAGCTGCTTTTTAAAAGCGCCAGTTTTGAAGTTACTGATCGTGCGAAAGAAGTTTTGGGGAAGGTGGCCCTGGTAGTTAAAAACCAATCGGGAACTGAATTTATGGTCGAAGGGCACACCGATAACGTCGCCTTTAAGGGCAATGCCGCAATCACTGATAACTGGGATCTTAGTGTAAAAAGGGCCACAACGATCGTAAAGATCCTGCAGCAGGAATATGGAATTGATCCAGCACTGATGACGGCAGCAGGCCGGGGACAATACAAACCCATCGCCGATAATAATAGTGAAGAGGGAAAATCAGCAAACAGGCGGACCAGGATTGTGATCTTACCCGAGCTTGACCAGTTCTTTAAACTGTTGGTTCGGAAAAATACTTAAGCAGTTCTTAGTCCAACTTCCATGTAAGTGTTGCATTTTATTGAACATTGATATTGAGCATTGGATATCGACTATTTCTTTGTCAGAAAATTTCCCATTAATGCTCAATATTCGATGCTCAATGATCAATAAGTGCTGCATTTTCATTGAACATTGAATATTGACCATTGAATATCGAATATAGGATTAGGTAGAATAAGCGCATAGCCTTTACTCGCTTTGGTTAGTACTTCAAATTCGTTGTTTTCGCCTCCATCCCGATTGAAGATCGGGACGGGCTGCGTACCTGCACCGGCGCTGCTTTCCGCCGTTTGATCCCGATGTGCTTCGCCATCGGGACAATTGCGACTACGTCGCAACCCGACGGAAAG
>JBDSBG010000180.1:0-12980 GCA_039921685.1 Ferruginibacter sp. | reverse complement strand
GGGTGGGATTCGAACCCACGGTACAGTTTAACCCGTACGACGATTTAGCAAACCGTTCCTTTCGGCCTCTCAGGCACCTCTCCTTTTGAAACCTACACCTTGTTTAAGGGGCAGCAAAAATACGGTTGAATAACATACCACCCAAATCAAAATGCAAGGAAATAAGAAATAAGGAGTAAAAAATAAGAAAGAAGGAAGGCTGATCCCTAAAAATTGAATGTGTGTTTAAAATAGGACGCCGCATTACTTTCTTATTCCTTATTATTGATTTCTTATTCCTTATTTCTCACGTATGAACAAAAAAAAACCAGGTGCCTGAACACCCGGAGAAATATTATAAGGACTACAACTTTTTACATCGCTGCCAACTGCACCTTTTGCTGCAACTCCAATACACTTTCTTTAAATAAATTATCTGTATCCATCAAATCCTTTACGGTTTGGCAACTGTGAATAACAGTAGTATGATCCCTACCGCCAAAATGTTCTCCAATGGTTTTTAAAGAATTCTTTGTAAATGCCTTTGAAAGATACATTGTTATTTGCCTTGCCTGGACGATTTCACGCTTCCGTGTTTTTTGCAATAGCTTATCATAGGGAACATCGAAGTACTCACATACCATTTTCTGGATAGCATCGATGGTGATTTCTTTGCTGGAAGATTTTACAAAATTTCTAAGTACTTTCTTTGCCAATTCAAGGTCAATTTCCCTCTTATTCAGCGAAGATTGTGCCAACAGGGATATCAAAGCGCCTTCCAGTTCCCTTACATTACTATTAATATTATAAGCAATATACTTAACCACTTCACGAGGCATTTCAAGCCCATCCAGTTTCATTTTATTTTCAAGTATCTCGATCTTCGTATCATAGTCAGGCAATTGAAGATCTGCACTAAGGCCCCAGCGAAAACGGCTTAATAATCTTTCCTGCACACCTTCGAGGTCCTTTGGAGACTTATCGCTGGTAAGAATTAGTTGCTTTCCACTTTGGTGAAGATGATTGAATATAGAGAAGAAAGCATCCTGTGATTTTTCAGCACGGTTGAAAAACTGCACATCATCAATGATCAACACGTCTATCAACTGGTAAAAATGGATAAAATCATTGATGGCATTGTTTCTTCCATGATCAATGAACTGGTTAATGAATTTTTCGGAACTCACATATAATACCACCTTATTGTTGTAGAGACGCTTTACTTCATTGCCTATAGCTTGCGCCAAATGTGTTTTACCAAGTCCAACGCCACCATAAATAACCAGCGGATTGAAAGAAGTTGTACCGGGTTTTTCTGCAACGGTTTTTCCTGCACGACGGGCAACCCTGTTACAATCACCTTCTATAAATGAATCAAATGTGTAAGCACTGTTCAGCTGCGGATCGATCTGCATCTTTTTAAGGCCCGGAATTACGAACGGGTTCTTAACAGGATTATTTATGACCAGCGGAAAATCCATTTCGTTGTTTGAATATGATTTATAACCATTTCCCGGAATGTCCATGGTTAGCGGCTTATTCTTGCTATTACCACTATCCACCATTATTCTATATTCTAATCTTGCATCTTTACCAAGTTCCCTTTTTAATGTTTTTGCAAGGAGCGAAACATAATGCTCTTCAAGGTACTCATAAAAAAACTGACTTGGTACTTGTATAGTAAGAATTTTTTCTTTTAGTGCAACTGGCTTGATGGGTTCAAACCAGGTTTTAAAATGTTGCCACTCCACGATATCTTTTATGATCTCTAAACAATTGATCCAAACTTTATCAAAAGACTTCTCCATTATTCCTAAAGCAATTTATATAGATTGAGTTATTTTTTCCCCCCGAATTATATTACCAAAAAGATATTCTCAGACTTACAAAAACTAATTTTTGGTAGGACAGCGAATATCAAAATAATTTGTTGAAAAAAAAACTTTTTATTCACTTGTTTTTTCCGGCGTAACCACAGTATGAGCTTTTTAAAAAAAATATATTTTCATGAGAGTCTTACTGGTCTTGGCTGATACATGAATATAGCTCTTAAAATGCCGTTTGTAAAAAATATTTGAAAATAACGAATTATACACATGTCCTAAAATCTGCATGGAGAATTTGGAATTTCCAATTAATTAATTTCCACTTTTTTTTATGGTGAAAACAACCGGCTTTTATCATTAAATAGGAGTACATTTGTGATTAAATTTTTTTTATGAGCTATGAACTTACAGGTAAACTGGTAATAAAATATGATACCGTACAAAAGACCGAATCTTTCAAAACCAGGGAGTTTGTGGTAGAGAAATCAGATGATATTAACGGCAGAACGATCCTTAACTATGCTAAATTCCAGTGCGTGCAGGATAAAACCGGCATCGTGGACAGGGTAAATGTAGGCGATGAGATAAAAGTATATTTCAACATCAAAGGAACAAAGTGGGAAAAGGAAGGAAAAGTGAATTATTTTACCAACCTCGATGCATGGCGCATTGAACAATTACTGCAGCCGGGCGGTAAAGCAGATAATGACTATTTAGAACCATTGGATACTTTCTCTTCTACGGCACCTGACGCAGTTGATGACCTTCCGTTTTAAGGTTTAACCAGGCTATATATATTATTTGCCACGAATGCACGAAAAAGTAAAACAACATTCGTGCATTTGTGGCAATTTTTTTTCATCGTTTTTAGGATAACAGCCTAACACCATGCAACAAAAGCTATCTCTTCGTTTATCTCCTTCCGAAGCTGCAGATGACCTTTCCATTAAAAGAAAAATAGCAGAGAGCTGTTCAAAAAAAATATCCGAGATCAGTGGGTTTCATATTCTAAAAAGATCCATTGATGCCCGTGGGAAAAACGTCCTCTTCAATGTTACATTGAATGTTTTTATCAATGAACCTTTTCATGCAAGAACCGTTACGCCATTCGCATTCAGGGATTGTAGCAAGGCTGCCATAAAAGTGATCATAATCGGTGCTGGCCCTGCAGGCTTATTTGCTGCACTTAAATTATTAGAAGCCGGTATTCAGCCGATCATTTTAGAAAGAGGGAAAGATGTAAAATCACGCCGCCGCGACCTTGCTATACTCAATCGTGAAGGAATTGTAGATCCCGAAAGCAACTACTGCTTTGGTGAAGGTGGTGCCGGCACTTACAGTGATGGTAAATTATATACCCGCAGCAATAAGCGGGGCGACATCAACAGGATCTTAAATTTGTTTGTCCGCTTTGGTGCGCCCGATAATATTTTATTTGATGCACACCCTCATATTGGCACCAATAAACTGCCGGGTATCATTGCAGCTATGCGACAATTGATCATTGATCATGGCGGGAATGTACTATTTGAAAAAAAAGTGATTGACCTCAACTGCAAACAAGATCAAATTACTTCTGTAACAACCGCTGATGGTGAATTGCATGCTGCCAATGCCTATATACTTGCAACCGGTCATTCTGCAAGAGATATTTTTGAATTACTCCATCAAAAAAAGATACTTATCGAAGCAAAACCATTTGCACTTGGTGTACGTATTGAACATCCTCAATCCTTTATCGACCAGGTTCAATACCATTCAGCAGTAAGAAATGAATTTTTACCCCCTGCGTCATACAGTCTTGTGGAGCAGGTGAATGGCAAAGGCGTGTTTTCATTTTGTATGTGCCCTGGAGGAATTATTGCACCTGCATCTACCGCAGCAGGTGAAATAGTTGTAAATGGATGGAGCCCTTCTAAAAGAAATAATCCATTTGCCAACAGCGGCATGGTAGTTACCATTAGTAAAGAAGATGCTGTTTTTGCAACGAGCCATTTAAAAATTAAAGCTGACGATCCATTGTTGTTTATGCATTTTCAAAAGATGATCGAACAAAAGGCTTTTGAAGCAGGCGGTGGTAACATGGTTGCTCCGGCACAAAGAATGGTTGATTTTTCTGAGCGCATGGTTTCAACGTCCCTGCCTTCGAATTCATATTTACCCGGACTAAAATCAGCAGACCTGCAAAATGTGTTGCCGGTGTTTGTGTATGAGGTATTGGCAAAAGGATTTAAAGCATTTGGGCAAAAAATGAAAGGCTATTATACCAACGATGCCAATGTGGTGGCAACAGAAAGCCGCACGTCAAGCCCGGTACGCATTCCAAGAGATGCTGAAAGCTTTGAACATCCGCAATACAAAAATTTTTATCCTTGTGGCGAAGGGGCGGGTTATGCAGGTGGCATTGTGAGTGCGGCAATGGATGGAGAAAATGTTGCTTCTAAAATTGAGTTGAAATTAAATCGATGTTATGATTAGTTGATTTGATGATTTGATGATCGGTTGATTTGAAGATGGGTTGTTTCATCATCAAATTATCAGATTATCAAATTATCAAATCATCAACCAATCATCAAATTTGTTACTTACAATCAATATTTCCTTTTATACCTTTACGCCCTAATAAGAAAAATACATGAACATATTAGAATTGCACAACCTTAAAAAATATTTTGCCACACAAAAAGCCGTTGATGACATCAGCTTCAATATTGAAGAGGGAGGCATTTTTGGCTTGCTTGGACCCAATGGAGCGGGTAAAACAACTTTGTTGAGGATGATCACGGGTATTTTTTATCCTGACAGCGGAGAAATTATATTAAACGGAAAAAAATTCGATGCATTGAACGATGCATTCAATATTGGTTACATGCCTGAAGAAAGAGGCTTGTATAAAAAAATGAAAATTGGTGAACAGGCATTGTACCTTGCCCGGCTAAAAGGAATGAGCAGGGCCGATGCCATGGCCAGCATCAAAAAGTGGTTTGTGAAATTTGAAATGGAAACCTGGTGGAATAAAAAAGTAGAAGACCTGAGTAAAGGTATGAGCCAGAAACTGCAGTTTGTTACAACCGTATTGCACCAACCTAAGTTGATCATCCTGGATGAACCGTTTAGCGGACTTGATCCGGTGAATGCAAATCTTATCAAAGATGAAATATTTAATCTTGCTAAAAATGGCAGCACGATCATCTTCAGCACACACCGGATGGAGCAGGTGGAAGAAATTTGCGACCACATCGTACTTGTAAATAAAGGAACCAAGATATTAGATGGAACTGTTCATAAGATCAAGCAGGATTTTAAAGAAAATGTTTACCAGCTAGGCGCCAATATACTTCCTGAACATTTGATGACACATATTTTCGAAGTTGTAAAACACCGGCCTGATCGTATCCTTTTAAAATTAAATGATGATACGCGGCCCAATGATGTTTTAAAATATTTCATCAACCAGAATGTGGCAATTAATTCTTTTAATGAACTGCTTCCTTCTTTGAATGATATTTTCATAAAACTGGTAGAAGGCACCACTGCAGCCAGGCAATTTCAAAATGTAAATTAATCTCCTTAAAGTAATTTCTATGAATAAAATTGGATTGATCATTGGCCGTGAATATTTCACCCGTGTAAAAAAGAAATCCTTTTTCCTTACAACGATACTTGTACCGCTCGTTATCGTAGGATTTTACGCCGGCATTATTGCTATTATTGCAAAAGGCAGTACCGACAAACAGTCAATTGCTGTAATAGATGAAGCAAATTTATTTAATGGAAAAGTAGATTCTGCTGATAAAGCAATCAGTTTTACGCTCATACAGAATGAAACTGAAAATGATTTTATAAAAAAATATAAAGAGAAAGGTTACAACGCTTTCTTGTATATACCGGCAATCAATATTGATTCTCCAAAGAACTTCAGGTTGCACACGCAATCCTCGTCCAGTTTAAGTACAACTTCTTCACTGGAAGATATTATTAACAAGGCGATTCAAAATAAGCGCCTGGTTGCAAAAGGAATTGATCCAAAGAAATATGAACAGATTGCAGCAAACGTTCAACTTAAAAATATAAACGATAGTAAAAAAGACGCATCAGGCAACAGCGTGGCCGCAGCTTATATTGTATCTTATGCATGTGGTATTTTAATTTACATGATGATGATCATTTATGGTACCCAGGTAATGCGGGGTGTAACAGAAGAAAAAACAAATCGTATTGCTGAAGTGATCGTGAGTTCTGTAAAACCTTTTCAACTGATGATGGGAAAAATACTCGGCATTGGTGCAGTTGGGCTTACACAATTTGCCATTTGGATCATTTTAATGGGAACAATGAATCTTGCACTACCACTGATTTTCCCAGGCATGTTTAACCAGATGACCGAAACTGCAAACGGTGTGGGTGACGCATCTAAAACTGCAGAAATTCTTGCCGGCATTGCATCATTGCCTTTACTAAAAATTGCCATCTCCTTTTTATTTTATTTTCTTGGTGGTTACCTCACCTATGCATCACTGTTTGCTGCCATCGGAAGCGTAGTGAGTGAAGACCAGCAGGAAGCACAACAATTGGTATTTCCTGTATTGATGCCAATCATACTTGGATTTGTTATTATGACAAAAGCAGTGAATGACCCAAACAGCAGCCTTGCTGTATTTGGAAGTTTATTTCCTTTGACATCACCTGTTGTAATGATGGGAAGGGTAACTTATGATATTCCAACATGGCAACTGCTTACTTCTGCTGTGCTGTTGATCGGTTGTTTTTTACTGCTTACCTGGATGACAGGAAAGATATACCGTACCGGAATTTTAATGTATGGAAAAAAACCAAGCTGGAAGGAGATGATAAAGTGGGGGTTTAGGAAGTCGTAAAGAATAAGAAATAAAAAACATAAAATAAGGAACAAGAAAGCAAAACTCAGCATGAAACCGCCTTTCTCATTTCTTATTTTTTATTTCTGATTTTTAGTGGGGGTTTAGGAAGTCGTAAAGAATAAGAAATAAAAAAAATAAAATAAGGAATAAGAAAGCAAAACTCAGCACGAAACCCCTTTCTCATTTCTTATTTTTTATTTCTGATTTTTAGTGGGGGTTTAGGAAGTCGTAAAGAATAAGAAATAAAAAAACATAAAATAAAGAATAAGAAAGTAAAACTCAGCATAAAACCGCCTTTCTCATTTCTTATTTTTTATTTCTGATTTTTAGTGGGGGTTTAGGAAGTCGTAAAGAATAAGAAATAACAAACATAAAATAAGGAATAAGAAAGCAAAACTCAGCACGAAACCGCCTTTCTCATTTCTTATTTTTTATTTCTGATTTTTAGTGGGGGTTTAGGAAGTCGTAAAGAATAAGAAATAAAAAACATAAAATAAGGAATAAGGAAGTAACACTCAGCACGAAACCGCCTTTCTTATTTCTTATTTTTTATTTCTGATTTTTAGTGGGGGTTTAGGAAGTCGTAAAGAATAAGAAATAAAAAACATAAAATAAGGAATAAGAAAGTAACACTCAGCACGAAACCGCCTTTCTTATTTCTTATTTTTTATTTCTTATTTTTTATTGAGTAATCGTAGCAGCATTCTTTTCCACTTCTTCTCCAAACACCGCTTTCTTTGCTTCTTCTTTTGCATAACCGTAAAGAATTCCGGAGATACACAAACCTGTCATCAGTATCAGGCCGAGAATAAAGCCTATAAAAGCAAATAGCATTGATGAAGTCTTTTTTACATCAAATGGAGGATCCGGCCTGTCGAGCATTGCAATGATGGGGGTTTGTTTTTGCAGGCGCCATAAGGCCTCCTCACGGTTATTAGTAGACGCATCCCGTTGCCTTGATACTCTATCTTTTTCGTTTACAAGATTTTCTTTGGGTATTTGGTATTGCACTTTATCGGGTGCTACAAACAAAGTGGTATTTGCCATATGAATTGCTTTCCTGTCAAAACTATCAAGCACTTTGTCAAGAGAATCGATTTTGTTTAAGGTGAAGTCATAGTCAAGCTTTGCCTTTTTAACTTTAAGCTCTTTATAAAATTCAGATATCTTATCAATGAAGGCATAACTGATGGGCGAGACAAGGGTAATATCTTTTGAACTGTAATTTGTTTCGAGTATCCCGTTCTTATTTATTTTGGCTGAAAAATCCGGCTTCAATAAATTACCTCCTATTGAGGCAAGTGCAGTTGTATCTGTTGGCTCCTTGATTTTTGGAGCAAAGGACTCTTTCGTTTTGTTATAATTCTCTATGAGCAAACTTGCAACTCTTCTATTTCCATGATCCTGCAAAACCGATAAAGCAACAGCTTCCCTTGTATTACGGCTCTGGGCAAGTTCAACAATATTGATGGAAGCTTCCTGGCTAAAACTTTTTGGTGTTTCTGAAAGTCCGAGCATACTGGTTAAGGCACTGGTTGCTGCCGAATTATCAGGAGTTGCATTTAGCGGAAACACAGTAGCACGTGAAGTGTAAACTGGCTCTATTCTTTTTGCATAAATAAACAACAGCACGGCACCGATCACACCGCCCAAAATGATCAGCAGTTTGAAACGCGATATTCTTAGAACTACTTTTTTTATCAGTTCGTGATTTGTCACGGGAACTTTAGTTTACGTATTTAAAAATAATTGCAGTAAGAATAACGGGTATAGCTGCAACGATCACTGATTTTACGATATCACTTGCTTCTCCGCCCGGCGGCCTTTTTGGAACAGTGATCACGGAGCCTTCGGTAACTTTTGGAAAAATATGAATGAAACCAAAACTCCTGGTGCGCTTGCTCTTACCATTTGCATAAGTTACAAACACACGTTTTCGCCAGGGCTTTATGCCATATCCCCCGGCTTTATCAATGTAATAAGGCAGCCTTGTATGCTCTTTATCATATGCCATTTTTAACGGTGACTGTACAACTCCCGCTATTGTTACGAAAGGATTTATTTCAGGTACATAAACCACATCCTTATCCTGCAATACAATATCGAATTTTGAATTTTTATTTTTGAGTGCCTTATTAAGGTCAATACTCACAGGCTCATCCAGGTATTTTAATTCTTCGGGCAAGCTGTCTTTGATAACAACCCCATTGGAATCAAGTTTGATCTTTGATGAATCCAGCGGCAATTCTCTTTGTTCCGGCGTTTTGAGCCTTAACAACACAGCTCCTTCAAGATTGGCATTGTCCTTCAATCCACCTGCTCGTTCAATGTAAGAAGACAAACGTTCGTATTTATCAAGCCTTGAGTAAAATCCCGGGTATTTCACCAATCCCCTTAATTCAATGTTTTGTTGAAATTCAAACGTGGGGTTTTTTCTTACAAATATTTGATCATAGGGTTTCAAAATAACGTGAGCGGATGCGGAATCAATCTGTAGGTTAGGCAGGATCGCGTAAGATTTCACAATTGTTTTTGTTGGCTTTACGCCCTGTTGTGCTGAGTCAATGTTCACTATACTGGAGATTTCAAGCCTGCCGAATTCTGCTGATTGTTTGAGCCCGCCGGATAAATACAAAAGATCCTGCAAGGTCATCCCTCCATACTTAATAAGTTTCCCGGGCTTGCGCACTTCGCCAAAAATTTCTACATATTGTTGTTCGCCAAATTCACTTTGCGCAAAAAGCTGTACAACATCATTCGGTAATAACAGCACATTGCTGAAATTGGCAGTATCATTTTTGTTGATCTCTGATAAATTAATTTCCAGCCGGTCTGATTTCAAATTTGTTGAATCACCTGCTCCCCTGAAAATATATGCACGGGGTAAATAGGTATTGCGGGTAACACCACCGGCACGGTTTATTACATCAAACAAACGGTCTCCATCTCTCAACTCATACACGTCGGGATAGGTTACTTCTCCCCTGATCTCAATTTTATTTGATATACCAGATTTTATTAGATTCACTTTAATAATATCACCATCTTCAAGCATATAATCCTGCCCAGAAATTTTAAGGATCGCATTTGCATTCACATCGTGTTGCACCTGCTTTTCATTTTCTGTTCTAATAACCCTGAGTGATGATGCAAGGGCATCTGCATTCAATCCACCTGTATATTTCAGCAACGCTTTTATTCCTTCATCTTTTTTTAATTGGTAATACATAGGTCTTTTAAATTGACCTGTTGCCAATACTTTTTTTTCTGAAAAACCTACAATAATAAAATCATTGTTCTGCAAATAAATATGTTTCCCAAAATCACCCGTGGTTAAATACTGGTAAACATCCAGCTCATCAATTACACGGCCCGCTCGTTTTATTTGAATGTTTCTCAGGTTTCCAAACTGGGTAACACCGCCAGCTCTGGATATTACATTGAATGCGTTTGAAAAAGCAGAGATTAAAACCGGCCCTCCATTCTTTACCTCACCAACTACATTTACAGTAATGCTGCGTGGCTGCCCAAGTGAAACGGAAATATTGGTACCTGCCGGAACCACGCTTCTGAACCTTGAATCAATGATCGAACGCACATTGCTGAATTCAAGTCCCTGAACATTTATTTTTCCAAGCCCTTGCGGGAAGATGGCGCCATCCTTCGCAACGATATAACTTTCCTGGAATTCGGCTGCGCCCCACAGTGATACAACAATATTATCACCCACACCAATGGGATAATCAAGCGGTGGTGTAGACATCTCATTCACATCTGTAATGGATCCATATTGAAAAACATCAGCACCAAATGTTTTCTCGGCACTATAAGAATTTTGTTTGATGTTGTCTTTTACAATGCTGTCTTTTTCTAATCTTGATTTTCGTACCAGGTCGGCATTTTTATCTTTTCCCTGGTTCTCTTTATTTTTATCACTAAGTAATGAGGAAAGTTGTGCTGGTGAAAGTGACTTTGGATCTATTTGATTGGGCAACATTTCTTCCGGAATCTGCGGATTTACGGGAACCTGGCTATAGGAATCAAAACAACAAAAGATAAGAAAAGGGAATACCAGTAATTTTAATACAATCCTCCACGATGATCGTTGCATTTCTTGTAGGGGTTAATTTCGAAATTTAAAAATCGTCTCAAATATAATATATTATTTCTGAGCGCACTGTTTTAAGGCATTATACTCCTGCCATATCTCGGACACAATATCGCCAGCAGGCTGTATTTTATCAAGTAAAGCAGTTACCTGTCCAATCTCCAGTTCGCCTTCATCAAGGTCACCTTCAAACATTCCAAGCTTTGCTCTTCCTCTTCCCAATAAAATTTCCAGCTCTTTTGCAGAAGCTCCTTTTAATTCTGCCTCCTGTACTTTATGATAAAAATTATTTTTAATCAGGCGCACAGGTGTAAGTTGTTTGAGCGATACAATGGTATCACCTTCCCCCGCTTTGATTACTGCATTTTTAAAATTAATATGGCTTGATGCTTCATTGCTTACAACAAACCTGCTCCCGATTTGTACGGCAGATGCCCCAAGCACCATGGCAGCCAGCATTTGACGGCCCGTTGCGATACCACCTGCGGCAATAACAGGAATATTTACCGCTGCACAAACTGCAGGTATCAAAACAAATGTCGTCGTTTCTTCTCTACCGTTATGGCCGCCTGCTTCAAAGCCTTCTGCTACCACGGCGTCGCATCCGGCGTCCTGCGCTTTCAATGCAAATTTGCTGCTGCTCACTACATGCACAACCTTAATTCCATGTTGCTTCAAAGTAGATGTCCAGGTTTTTGGATTCCCTGCGGAAGTAAAAACAATTTCTACCTTTTCATCAATGATCGTTTGAATATGTTTGTCAATATCAGGATATAAGAGCGGAACATTCACCGCAAATGGTTTGTTGGTGGCCGCTTTGCATTTTTGAATATGTTCCCTTAAAACGTCAGGGTACATGCTGCCACTACCAAGAATACCAAGTCCACCTGCATTACTCACAGCACTCGCAAGGCGCCAGCCGCTGGCCCAGATCATACCAGCCTGTATTATTGGAAAGTTGATGTTGAAGAGTTTGGTTACCCGGTCAGAATGCATGCGAATGATGAATTAAGAATTAATAGTTCGCAAAAATAGAAGCAAATTCACGTATTGTGATGCTTTAATTCGAATTCTTAATTTGAATTTATTTTTTACCTGCTGCCGCCGCCAAGATCAATGGCTGTATTGTCGCCGATATTGAGATTACGGCTCACCCCTTTCACTGCTGCATCACTGCCAATGAGAGAATTATTAAGTACAATCTCGAACAAATTAGAATATGCCCCTATGATAGAATCTTTAATGATCGCATGGTTTATTATTGTATTATCACCAATGGCAACATTGGGGCCGATCACTGAATTCTTGATATCACAACCTTCACCGATGCTTACAGGCGGGATGATAATGGTATTTTTATACTTTGCTGCATCCTGTACATTGCCACCAAATTTTTTGAGAAGAATCGCATTGGACTCCAGCAAGCTTTCTTTCCTTCCACAATCAAACCAATTCGTCACTTTGAAAGACTGGAATTTTGCGCCATGCCGGATCATACATTCTAAAGCGTCGGTAAGATTAAAATCCTCGTAACTTGTTTTGCCCTGTACAATTGTATCAAGACAACTGTACATAAAATTTGTTTCTTTTATTTTGTAAACACCTACAAGTGCCATATTACTTTTGGGTATGGCAGGTTTTTCAACAACACGGCTGATAGAACCGTTATCCTCAATTTCTGCTACACCGAAATTGCGGGGGTCATCTACTTTTTTTACACCAAGCATTGAGGTGGGTGATTTAAGGATCTCCTTCACATCATATTCTGCAATGGTATCGCCCAATACGATCAGCACTTCATCCTGTCCAACAATATCTTTTGTAAGATCAATAGCATGGCCAATGCCGTGACGTTCGCCCTGCGTAATAAAATGGCAGTTGAGCTCCGGGTATTTCTCAATTACGTAATCCTGTATCTTTTCTCCGAGGTAGCCTATAATAAAAATAAAATCCGTGATGCCTGCATCCTTAAGCTGGTCTATAATAATGCTGAGGATCGTTTTACCCGCTAAAGGTATCAACGCTTTTGGTTGTGTATATGTGTGAGGGCGAAGTTTGGTACCCGCACCTGCAACCGGGATGATGGCTTTCATTGATTTCCTGCTTGGGGACGTGAAAGTAAATAAATTTTGTGTAAATCGAACACATTAATTCTTGTTTGATGGGGGATGGGGGATGGGGGATGGG
>JBDSBG010000179.1:0-5757 GCA_039921685.1 Ferruginibacter sp. | reverse complement strand
GATGGAAAGTACAATAGTATGTCATCCACCAAATGATAATTTTCGAAATCTTCATCAAGTTGAAGGTCATCTCTTTTACTTGGAAAAACAATCCTGGATTTCACAGAAGCTTTTTCCAACAATCCCAGGAACAATCTCGTAAAGCCAAAATGACCGCCAATCTTCGTTTTTATAATGTGTTCAATTTTATCGGCATCTTCGCCAATGGCATTCTCACCTGTATTGATATTGCTTTTTATGTATTCTTCTATTGCAACTATTTTGGCTTCCTCACTTGCATCATCTTTTATTTTTATTTGTTTATAAAACTTTTCAACAGCTTTGGTTTCGCTCCCATCCAACGTATAATAGTTGTTGTAAACATTTTTTGCAAGCTCATTCCAGGTGTATAGGCGTACATTTTTATCCTTATCAAGATTGTATGATAATTTATATTGTACATTTTGTTCATAGGGAGTTGCAGAAGCATAGCGTTCTTCATCAAAGCCGGAAATGTCTTCTGATGTTGCAACTACAATTCTTTTATTCTCAATAACAGTATCAGGGTTTACTTTAAAGCCATTGTACCCTTTTACTTTAAATACCAGATGCGCAGGCACGATCAATGTAAATGATGCTTTTTCGAAGGGCGTTTTTGAAGAAAGGAAAACTTCTGTACCAAAAGTTCCTAAAGGCTTCTTGATGTGAACATAATATTCTATTTCACATCCTTTTTCAATTCCTTCCAGGGCAAACTTTTTATAATGTTTGCCTTCTTCTTCTGCATCAATTATTTTATCAGAAGGAAGATTGATTACTTTTCCATTGGGTTGCAGGGTGCGGGCCTTAATTTCCACTACTTCGGAATTGTAAGGAATGTAGATATATATCTTGTTGTACATTTCCACACCCCTGTCGTCGTTCAATTTCATGAGGCGCCGGGTGTAAGCATGAATGTACATATCTTTCTTGTCATCGGTTTTGTATTCATGCAACCTTTGTTCTTCGAGAATAACAGCACTTTCTTTTTCGTTCACTGCTTTTATTTTATGCGCAACGAAGTTAGGTTGCCAATCAACATTCGAGTCCTGGGCATGGCTGGCTAGCGACAGCAAAACAAATAGAACGGGTAAGGTATCGGTAATAAGTTTTCTCATTTTTTATTTTTGATAATGAATAAGCAGGTTTATTTTTTTTCCAGTACAACAGATTCTTTATAATAAGGAATTAACGCTTTCATTGGTTTGTTCCATTCTTCAAAATCGGAAGGATTGATCATTAACTTTTTTGTTTTTACTTCCTGCGCTGCAATTACTTTTTTATTTTCAACTTTATAATACATGTTGATCTGGATCAATTCATTTTCATAACTGTAATTTTTAGGCAGGTAAGAAACATTGTATCCATCAGGAATATCTAAAATATGGTATTGTTTGATAGTGTAATTATAATCATTCTCTACAGGTACTTTTCTTTTCTCAGGATCAATCACCTGGTACTCAAGAATTTTTTCGATATTAAGGTTGATGTAGTATTCATTACCTACTTTTTTGCTATACCCGGGAATGTCGAAGGAGGCGCTGATATTTGCAATATTATCCTGTGGGTTAATTTTGTTGATCTTATAATCTCCGAGCAGAAATTTATTGCTGCCTTTGCTCATTCTTTTATTTATATATTCTTTTGTTGAAGTTCCATCAGCCCGATATAGCAGTGAATTATAAACTTCTTTCCCAAAGTACCCATCATAATTTACACTCTCATATCCTTTCACACCTGCATCACTGATGCTGATGAATGTGCTGTCAATGATTGAACTTCTTTCGGGTGTTGCAACAGGCACTGTCAATATTTTATATTCCTTTTCGCTGATGCCGATCAATGCTTGTTTGCCCTGTATGGATTCAGGAGGCATATCATATTTGGCACCTGGGTCTGTTCCATCAAAAAACATCCAGTTGCCATCAATAACAGCAGTTGAGATCATATGATTGTCAACAATGGGCAATGGTGTTTCTGTATAAGTATAAGGCAGTGATCTTGTGCCTATCCATGTATAATAGGCTTGTAACCCTGCCATCCGCAACATCTGGGTGATGATGCTGCTCATGTCTTTGCAATCGCCATATCTTTTCAAACATATATCACGTGCCTGCCTTGGTCTGAATCCTTCCAATCCATTTTCAAAAGCAACATACCTTATATGGCCCTGTACCCACTGGTATATTTTTCTTGCTTTGCTTTTTTCATCTGTTAAGCCTCTGGTCAGTGAATCTACAATATTCTTCAATACCGGATCCGGTGTTGTATTAAGTTCTTTAATAAAACCATAGTTCCATTTATAAAGGTCGTCGAGTGAACTTAAAAAAGGTTGTGTGCCGTTTTTATCCTGGTAAGACGTTACATAAACAATGATATGCGGCTGAAAATACCTTGGGTTGGGTGCATTGCCATAATAATCTTTTCTATTTACATTTTTGATCGTCCATTTATAGATCGTTTCTTTTTTCTTTTTTACTTCTGTAAACTGGAATAATTTGTCCGGATCGTTTTTAATAATATATTTTATGCTTATTTCATTGGGAACAACTACTGTGTAAGTAGCGTTTACAACAGGTATATGTGAAGGCAAATAAAACGATGATAACAAATGTGCATCTTTATTGTATTGAGTGTAATCAACATGCCCAATTGCATTTTGAGAAAGCGCCGGAAAATCAAATTCAGTTTCCTGTGAATCATCAAAAAATGTATTCTCTCCCGGCTCGCTGCTGGTTTTTTTATCAGTAACTTTTATGGTTTTAAATTTATTGGCAACAGGTACTTTCGTGTAAGCGTCTAGTTGAGTAAGCGAATCATAACTACTATGGTAAACATTGAACCTGCTATACCTGCTCACGTTTTTGTCAGTCAGCATCAGCATATCAATACTGGTTTTTACTTCCCCAACCGGCATATCATTAATTAAAAAAAGGTTTAACTCCTCTTCGAAATTTTGATACACAGCGTCTGCCACCGGGAAGTCCCGTTTTATTTCTTCGAATGATTGCGCTATTGATACGGCAGGAAGACAAAGCGCAATAAAAAACCATTTTAATTTCTTTATCATGATTTTACTATAGGTATTAAAAATTTGATTTGTAAATAGAAAATTTATAAATGAAGATAAAAGCTGTTTTTTGTGAGGTTCAACCACAGGACAATTTGAAAGTACCATGTTTAAAAACAGTATTTAATTCCTCAACCACCATATCTTCAAATTGTTATTTAGCACTCAATAAAGAACCATAATAAAACAGCAATGTCTGTTTTAGTTTACCCTGCTCATCATAATATTTACTTAAACCGTGCTTATCATCGTTATAATAATTTTCTTCTCTTTCCAATTTTCCATTCGGATAATAATATTTGCAAAGACCATGAAGATTTCCTGCCACATAATTTTCCTCTTCCCAAATAGTGCCATTTGAATAGAATGCTTTTGTTGGCCCATCTGCAAAACCTGCTGTCCTGTTACCAATTGAATATGGTTTTCCATTTGAGTACATTAGTTTCCTTTCACCCTCCACATCGTTGTTTAGGAGTTCAAAAGAAACACTTGGCTGGCCGTTGGGATATTTTGCTGCTATCTTGCCACTTGCACCTTTTATTTCTATTGGTGCACACAATACCCCAGGCTTTTTTTCAAACTGATAACTTTTACAAATACCGTTTTTGTAATTAAGCCTTGCTGCCAGTTCATTCTTTTCGCCATATATGGTTGAAGATTCTATATCATTGTTTTTATAGATGATCAGTTTGTCGAGATTGCCATCGGATAAATATATTTTGTAAGGGCCATTTAATTCCCCATTATTGTAAGTTTCTTCTCTTTCCAGCTTTCCATTTGGATAATAATATTTCCAGGTGCCCGTTTTAGCAGCGTCCCGGAAATTCCCTTCAACTTTTGTTTTACCAGCATAGTAAAAGGATTTGTAAATACTGTCAGGCTCATCATTTTTATAAAAGCTGAGGCCGGATAAAGATCCATCAAAGAAATAATATGTGAATGCACCATTTAACAAATAGTGATCATAGCTGGCAACAACAGAATTTTTCCCGTTCTCATTTTTGTAGATCAACGGCCCCTTTCCTTTATCAAATGGATTGATGCTTACAGCTTTGCCGGTACTATCAAACTGGGTAATGGTTTTTACCCAACCATTTGCATAAACAGTTTCGCTGCTAATTTTTTTACCGGGATGATAAAATTCCGTGAATCCACCAAGGTCATTGTTTAAATAATATTCTGTGGAAGTAAGATCACCAATTGGATTATAATACAAAAACTTCTGTTGACGATCCCCTTCCACTTTCCATCCTTCACCACTAATTTTTCCGTTTGCAAAAAAACCTTTTGCATAACCGTCTTCCTGGTCATTTTTATAATTTGTTATTTCTTTTATTTTACCGGAAGCATAGTAGGAGGTGCTTGGGCCTTCTTTTACGCCTGCCTTCCAGTTTGATTCTTCACTTACTTTTCCATTGCTGAAATAGGTAGTATATTTCCCGTCCTTCAAACCATCCTTATTAAAATATCCTTCACTGCTCTTGATCCCTTCTGCATCATAAAAAATAATATCGGCAGCGCCTTTACGCGTGGTGGTTGTAGAAATGACCTTTGCATCTTTATCATAAAAATTAATCTCTTTCAGTTTACCCCTGTCATACAAAACAGCTTCATACAATTTTCCATCATCATCATAACGTTCATATTTTCCGTCAATCTTTTTCCTGTAATAGGTTCCTTTCGCACTCAATTTTCCATTCATATGGTACTCCGTGAATTCGCCGGTGATCTCGTTGTCCAGGTAAGTTGTTTTTTCTGAAATGGTACCATCTTCATAATAAGTTGTCCATAACCCCTGTCGCTGCCCATTTTTCAGCTCACCCGTTACATAAGCACTGCCAGATTTGTAATAGCTTTTATAAATGCCTTCGGCTTTGTCATTTTTATAAGAAGCTTCATTTCTCACTTTTCCATTGGGATAATAGTATTTTTCAACGCCATCGTATTTGTCATTCACATAACTGGTCACTGAACTTAAATTTCCTTTGAAATCATAATACCGTACCTCACCGTTTTTAAGATCCTCCTTAAAAGGAATCAGAGCCTTGACGTTTCCGTTATAGAAATAAAGTGTTTGTACTCCATTTAATTTATCGTTTGTAAATGTTTCAGTGTATGATTTAATACCATTGTCAAACCAGCCTTCAGTCAATCCTTCATTTAATCCATTTTTCATCAATGATTTTTCTTTAATTTCCCCGGTGGCATAATAGTAGGTCCATTGCCCTTCTTTTTTTCCTGCATTATTAAACTCGCCGGAAGCCTTGAGTGCCCCGTCATTATAATAATAATCCCACCTGCCTAAAGGAATTGGATCTTTATCTTTCGAATATTTTCCTTTACCAAGAAGGTACCCGTTGTTGTATATATAATTGATATCTGCTTTTTCCCGTTCAGACCGATCCAGTACCTGTGTGTTTTTAATTTCATTAAAATATTCTGATGCCCTGCTGATAAAAGCTTCTTTTGGTTTTTTATTTTTCTTGTTCCAGTTTTCAATGTCTTTGCTATTAACGTTTGAAAAAATGGAGAATATCATTGCTTCAAAATCATCGTTCTTCATGGTATTTACATAAAACGGAACATAGTATTGCATTGCAAAGCCCCGGTCGTTTTTATTGTATTCAAGTTTTTCATCTACAACCTGTATTTGTCTTACAATATTATCT
>JBDSBG010000178.1:0-29506 GCA_039921685.1 Ferruginibacter sp. | reverse complement strand
GCAACCCGACGGAAAGATGCGCCTTATGCAGGTACTGATAGAATTCGAACTTTATTACATTCGAAACTTAAGGCTGACTTCAGTTTGCGCTTATTCTACCTAATCCTACATTGAATATTGACCGTCGAATATTGAACATTTCTTTTGAGCGCCAGGAATAAAGAATAAGCAACCTATTTGCATAAAAAAATCCCATCTTAAAGGATGGGATTTCTGTTTGAATAAAATGATTTTTACAATGCTGGTGCTCTTTCAGAAGCTTTCTTCACTACAACTTCGCTGGCTGCTCCAAGCGGCTTGTCTTTTGCGAAATCAACGAGGATCGGTGCTCCAACAAATATAGAGGAGTAAGTACCGGTGATCACACCTATCAACATGGCGAATGCAAATCCACGTGTTACTTCACCACCAAAGATGAAGAGGATCAATAATACTATAAATACCGTGAATGATGTCATGATCGTACGGCTCAGCGTGTCATTGATCGCACGGTTGATGATATTTGTTTTCGTAGCGCCTTTCATATCCCTGCTGTATTCCCGGATCCTGTCAAACACGATCACGGTATCATTCATCGAGAAACCTATTACCGTTAGTATTGCAGCGATAAAGTGTTGATCAATTTCAAGTGGGAAAGGTACAATGTCTTTGAAGAATGAGAACACTGCCAGGGTAACCAACACATCATGCAATAACGTTAGAATAGTTCCTGCAGAATATCTCCAATCGCGGAAACGGATAAAAATATAAAGGAAGATAATGATCATTGCAAAGATGGTTGCTTTTACAGCGCCTCTTTTCAAATCATCAGAAATACTTGGTTGAACTGTGGTACGGCTTTGAATAGATTTTTTCGAAAACTCAGCGAATGTCTGATTTGCCGGCAGCACGTTTTTCAGACCTTCATACAATTTAGTTTCCACCAGTGTATCTGCATTGTCAACGCCTTTCATGTATGCAGTAGTGATATTCAACAAACGAGCTTCGCTTCCGATTGTTTTCAATGTAATGTTATCTCCACCCAATGATGCTTTCAACTGGTCTCTCAAAGCATCGTTACCTTGTACCTTTTTATCAAAAGCAATTGTATAACTACGGCCACCCTTAAATTCTACACCCTCGTGGAAACCATAAAAGAAGGACCCAATGCCTGCAAGCAGTACGAAAGAAGAAATAACGTATGCTACTTTCCTGTATTCAATAAATTTGAAGCTTGCGTGTTTAAAAATGCGCTTTGAAAGTCCTGTGAAATAATTAAAGTGACGTTGTCTTTTTGTCCATGTATCTGTAATCAGCCTTGATACAAGAATACCGCAGAACAATGATAATAAGATACCGATGATCTGAGTGGTAGCGAACCCCAGTACAGGACCCAAGCCAAAATAAACAAGTATGATAGCAGTCAATAACGAAGTAACGTGTGCATCTATAACGGGAGCGAGTGAACGACGATAACCATCATTTACTGCCTGTGGATATGATTTGCCTTTCGTCAGTTCCTCTTTTATTCTCTCGAATATAATTACATTAGTATCTACCGCAAGCCCAATGGTAAGCACCAAACCGGCGATACCGGCAGCAGTTAACGTAAAGCCCATCGCAGTAAGTACACCTATTGTGAAAAGGAGGTTTAATATCAAAGCAATGTTTGCAACCCAGCCACCAGTGTTATAATAAACCAGCATCAACACAAAGATCACAGCAAATGCAATGATGAACGCCATCTTGCCACCTTGTACTGCTTGTTCACCAAGTGTTGGCCCAACAACTGTTTCGGCAACAATTTTTGCAGGTGCGTCAAGCTTACCTGATTTTAAAATATTTGCAAGGTCCTGTGCTTCTTCAGCAGTAAAGCTACCTGCGATCTCTGAGCTGCCACCGTCAATTTTCTGATTCACGTTTGGAGCACTGTAAACGATATCATCCAAAGCGATTGCAACAGGGCGGCCCACATTCTTCTCCGTTAGTCTTGACCATATCTTACTCCCAGAGGTATTCATTTGCATCTTAATCGCTGGACGGCCAAGCTCATCATAGTCAGCTTTCGCTTCCTCTACACTTCCACCTTCCAATGGTGCCTTATCAGAACCGGAAATTGTTTTAATTGCATATAAAGGGAAGAAACGCATCTTACCTTTAGCGGATTTTTCCTCGATACCATAAAGGAACTTCAGGTTATTTGGCAGAACGCTTTTAACAACGTCATTGTTAAGGTATTCATTGAATTTCCCGGTATCCTGGAAAGCAACATATCCCAACGCTGACGGATAAACTACTTTTCCTGTTTGAGGGTCTTGTTGAGGATTATTAGGATTCATGATCCTTATAAAAGGATTTTCATTCTGTTTCTTTTTTGTAGTATCATTAGCAGCAAGTGTATCGCCAACGGCAACTCCGTTTAAGTAATTCTGCAGGTTTTTGTCCGCAGCCTCTATTGGTTCCTTAAGCTCGTCGATGCGGTAGGTTTCCCAAAACTGCAGGTTTGCCGATGACTGAAGAAATTTACGAACTCTTTCAGGATCAGTGATACCTGCAAGCTCTACGTTGATAACGCCTTTATTTTCGTCGAGGTTGATGCTTGGTTGAGCTACACCAAATTTGTCGATACGTTTAACAAGGATCTTATAAGTTTGCTGGATAGCGTCCTTTGAAACAGTTTTGATCTTACTGATAACGGTATTGTCAGCATCATTGGCTTTTATGTCTTTACCCGGGCCAGTGAAAAGCGTCCATAATTTATCTTTTCCATTCGCCTTTATGTATGCATCACTAAAAAGGGTGATATAGTCGTCTTCACTGTTATTCTTTTGACCATTTGCGGCATCCAGTGCTTTTAATAAAAGTGGGTCTTTGGGATTATTGCTCAATGATTTTAATAAACCCTGGAGGCTCACGTCCATCGTTACACTAATACCACCTTGCAGGTCAAGTCCGAGGTTCAATTCGTTTTCTTTACATTTTTGGTAAGTTGTACCAACAAGAGGATAGATCTCTTTGTCTTTAGTACTATCTAAAATGTGTTGCACTTTGGCTCTAATGATTACTTCTTTTTCATCATTGGATAAACCCGCTGTTTTGGATCTAACCATTCGTTCGGCTTGTGACCTAACGGTGCTTTCGTAGCTGCGGACTACCCAGGTGTAAGAAAGTTCCCAAACAGAGATAAGGATCAAAGCAATAGTGAAAAACCAGACTAAACCTTTCAGTTTCATGTTAATGTGCTTTTATTAGCTAAGTAGTTAATTTTTTTTCAAGTGTGCAAAGATAGGGGAAAAACCGATTGAAGGTAGATAGTGGTTATATTTAGATTTTAGCCCAAATTGCAGCCAAATGATGACTATGTTGAATGCAGGAAAAATGTTTCTTATTAGCGTGTTTTTGGTTTGTGTTTCTGTGAATTGTTGCTCTGGCATGGGAAAGGTATTTTTTTTACCGCTTGCAGATACGTCGGTCAGGCCGTTGAGTGCCGGCAAAGACAGCGTTTTTTTTGCTGAATTGTTTAAAAATAATCCTGGCAAATTTGATAGCATCGGCTTGCATCGTATTGGTTGGAATGTGCAGGTCATTTATACTCAAATAATAGTTGGAAACAATACTGCGCCTGCATTTCAGCAATATTATTACAATAAAAATGATAGCAGGTATTTCTATCCCGCATCAGCCATCAACCTGCCGGTTGCCGCGCTTGCACTTCAAAAACTCAATGAATTAAACTTGCCGTTTGTTAACATAAATGCAACCATGGTCACAGAAGCGGGGTATGCCGGCCAAACCGCCCAGTATAACGACCCCAATACAGCTGATGGGAGGCCTTCAATTGCACATTATATTAAAGAGATGCTGATGGTGGGCGATGAGAATGCTTTTAACAGATTGTATGAATTTCTTGGGCAGGAATACATCAATAAAGAATTAAACAAAAAGGGGTACTTCAGCGCACAGGTGTTGAATAGAATGGGAGTTGACCTGGATGATGATGCAAACCGGCGCACCAACCCTGTCAGGTTTTATGCAGGCCCCAGGGAAATCCTTTATAATCAACCAATGCAGGTAAACATTGCTAAGTATGAACAAAGAAATGATTTCATTGGCAAAGGCTATTATGCAGATACTTCATTCATAAATGAACCAATGAATTTTTCATCAAAAAACAGGATTAGCCTGGATGACCTTAATAATATACTTATCAGTCTTGTCTTTCCCGAAAAAGTAAAATCAACACAGCGGTTCAACATCACGGAGGCCGATAGGAGATTTTTGTTGAAATACATGTCGCAATTTCCTCGTGAATCCATTTATCCTTCTTACGACAGTTCTTATAATGATGCCTATGGAAAGTATATTTTGTTTGGTGCTCAGGATAGCATCGCACCGAATATTCGCATATTCAACCAGGTGGGATCAGCTTATGGACAGCTCACCGATATTGCCTATGTAGTGGATTTTGAAAAGAAAATAGCATTCATGGTTGCCGCAACTATTTATTGTAACAGCGACGAAATACTGGATGATGATAAATACGATTACGATACTATAGGCTTTCCATTTATGAAAGCGCTTGGACGAGCCTTGTATGATTATGAATTAAAAAGGAAAAGAATTAATTTGCCTGATCTATCTCCCATGATTTTCCACTACGATAAATAAACTATTTTTGCCCGATTGAAAAAAGCTATATGAATTTATCTTCTCTTCTGTCTCGTTTTAATGAACCGGAAACATTAAAAATGGCCAAGTTGGGCCGTGAATTAAAAGCAAAGGGTATCGATCTTACGGACCTTAGTCTGGGCGAACCTGATTTTGATACGCCCCTTCATATCAAAGATGCAGCAAAGAAAGCCATTGATGATAATTTCAGCCATTACACACCAGTAGCTGGGTTTCTTGAACTAAGGCAGGCAGTTTGTACAAAATTAAATCGAGATAACGGTCTCGAATACACTCCCGAACAAATCGTTGTAAGTACAGGTGCAAAACAAAGTATTGCAAATGCTGTGTTATCCCTCGTTGACAAGGATGACGAAGTTATTATTCCTACCCCGTACTGGGTAACTTATAGTGAAATAGTGAAACTTGCCGGCGGCAAAGTAAAGCTTGTTAAAACAACATTCGAAAACGGGTACAAGATCACTGTACCAGAATTAAAAGCTGCAATTACTGATCGAACAAAATTATTCATGTTCTCTTCACCATGCAACCCAACTGGTGCATTGTACAGTAAGGAAGAATTAGAAGCTTTGGCGGAAGTTTTCCGTGAACACCCACAGGTATTTATCATGAGCGATGAAATTTACGAGCATATTAATTTCACCGGGAAGCACGAAAGCATTGCACAATTTGATTTTCTAAAAGACCGCATCATTCTCATCAACGGATTTAGTAAAGGATTTGCTATGACAGGGTGGAGGTTGGGCTATATGGCGGCACCATTAGAAATTGCAAAAGCCTGCGATAAAGTACAGGGGCAATTTACCAGTGGCCCTAATTCCATTGCACAACGGGCAGGCATAGCTGCACTTTTGAGTGACCTTCGCCCAACCTACGAAATGGTGACAAAATTTAGAGAACGCCGTGACAATGTAATGGAATTGCTCAGGGAAATTCCTGGCGTGATCTGCGATACCCCACCAGCAGCATTTTATGTTTTCCCGGATGTAAAAGCTTATTTCGGTAAAAAAACTCCTGCAGGGGAACTGATAAATAATGCTGATGACCTCTGCATGTATTTTCTCAATACAGCGCATGTATCAGTTGTAACCGGCAAGGCCTTCGGGGAAATAAATTGTATCCGAATTTCATTTGCAAACAGCTCGGAAAACCTGACGAAAGGATTGAAGAAGATCAAGGATGCGTTGGCCTCGTTGATATAGTTGTAATTTTGAATTTTGAATTTTGAATTTTGAATTTTGAATTTTGAATTTTGAATTTTGAATTTTGAATTTTGAACGATAATTCGATTTGCAAGATAACATTCAAATACCAATTTACCTTCCCGATTCCCGCTAGTCATGCAAAAATCCCCTGTTCCTGTTTCCAACTGCCACAAACAGAATGGAAACAGCAATAAATAACAGTGTAATGCCTGCGGAGTTGATCAACACTTTCCTGAATCCAAGTTCATCTGCATTTAAAAAAGGGTAAGGATAAAACCCTGAAAAAGTGCCACGTACCAAAACAAATATGAGATAAATAAGGGGGTATATCAGCCATGGTAAAATGACTGTCCAGCTCAATTTGTTTTTCTGAACAAATAGTATCCAATAAAAAAGAAACAGCGCAGGTATTACGGAATGAAGTATTTCATCAACGATTTGCTGTAGCCCTTCCGGTTTCCAAAGAGACCTCAAAAAAAAATTATGAATAATAGCAACAACCAGTATATAAACACTGATTGCGGTTAGGGTACTATGTTTGGAAAAGAATTTATGAAATGGTTTTATCAACAGGAGGGTACAGCAGCTGGCAACAATGAAATTTGTAGTGATGGTAAAATAACTAAAGAACCGGATCATTAGTTCACTGCTCTCAGCAATGCCGCTGTTAATATTGATATAGAATTGGGCGACAAGGGCGAACCATCCCAATATCGCCATGATAGCCAGGTATATTTTGTCGGATGGCGATGAATGCGATTTCATGTTGGGAGGTTTTGATTGAAGATCTGTTTATAAATATACAACAATGTCTTCAATAGAATTTATGACAATCGCTCAGCAGCCATGCATTCATGAAGTCCTCAAATAACCCATCATTCAATCGAACTTCGTTCAACCAGGGTTTCATGTAACTTCAAAACCTGTGGGGTCAGCAGTTCCGTTTCGTCATTATTGATCACAAAATTGCAGAGTTGCATTTTTTTCGTTTCATCCATTTGGTTTTTCATACGTTGATCAATTGCTACTTTGGTCAAATGATCACGGTTCATTGCCCGTTGTAATCTAAGGGCATAAGGAGCAAAAACGCCGATCACGTAATCAAGTTGGCGGTATGCTTCACTTTCAAAAATCAGTGCTGCTTCTTTTATAGCGTAAGGGGAACTTTGTTGCTTCATCCATTCTCCTGCATCAGCAATGGTAGCAGGATGAACAAGAGAGTTTAATAAAGCAAGTTTTTCAGGATGAGGAAAAACAGTAGCTGCTAAATAAGATCTGTTGAGGGTTTGATCAATATAACTTTCTTCTCCAAAATGTTCGATGATCTTTCTTTTCAAAATGCCATTTTCACTCATCACTCTCTTCGCTGCATCGTCAGCGTAATACACGGGTATACCGAGTGTTTCAAAAATCCTGGCGACAGTGGTTTTGCCGCTGCCAAGCCCACCGGTTAGTCCTACTCTTAACATAAAACAAATCTAAGATGTAAGATGTAAGATTTAAGATGTTCCGACAAATCTTACATCTTAAATCTTACACCTTAAATGGTTTTACTTTTTCGCTTCAGCAGCCGGCTTATTCACATTCGCAGTCCATTCCATACTAATGGCGCTTCTTTCGATCTTAATATAGCTGCCCGGGCTTGTTTCAATCTCCATCGTATTGTCATCATTTACTTTGCTGATTTTACCATGGATGCCTGCAATGGTAACGATCTTATCACCCTTTTGCATTTCATTGATAAACTTCTTTTGGTCCTTTGCTTTTTTTGCCTGTGGCCTGATCATGAAAAAATAAAATACGAGGATCATTCCTCCCATCATGATCAAAGTAGTAGTGCCGCTGCCTTTACCAGTTGGATCGGGTGTCATCAGGAAAATACTTAATAAATTCATCATTGTTTGATTGTTTGTTGCTATGATTGTAGCTGGTTAAAATTTAAATTCTTATTATTTGCCTTTAACAGAATCCTGTTCATCCTGGTCTTTTCCAATTACGGTTCCTTTCAAGACAAGGTCTGTAAACGGGGGGTTGGCATTGGAGGTTACAGCAATTGTTTTATGTACTTCACCGGGCCGGTGGTTGCTATCAAATTTTACCAGGATAAAACCAGTTTCACCGGGCATGATCGGTTTTTCAGGCTTCTCAGGCACTGTACATCCACAACTCGCATGCACATTTGATACAATGAGTGGCTTGTTGCCTGTATTTTTGAAACGATAACTGTATTGTACAATTTCTCCTTCTTTTGTTTTTCCAAAATTGTACAAACTGTCAATGATCTGCACAGTAGTAGGATCTTTTACTTCCTGTTTAACTGCGGTGGCCATTTTGTCTTTTTTTCTTACATCGCAACTCACCAGCATGGAGCTGATCGTGATCGCGAAAAAAAACATTCTAAACATATTCCAGGTCTTTTTTTATTATTATAAAACACTGTTCTTAAAATTCTTTTTATGTATTTTATTTTCGGCGGTTAGGTCTTTGTGAATGTTATCAAGCAAGCCGTTTACAAACTGCCCGCTTTGAACGGTGCTGTATGCTTTTGCAAGATCGATATATTCATTGATGGTAACCTTAGTGGGTATCGTTTCAAAATACAGGAATTCACAAACACCCATTTGCAATATGATAAGATCAAGCGCCGCAATACGTTCTGCATCCCAGTTCTTTAATTTGGGTTTTATCAATTCAAGGCTATAATCTGATTTGTCTAATACAGTTGTGAGTAAACTCTTTGCAAAATCCCATTTTTCCTTGCTAAGAATATCATTGAAATTTGTCTGGGCCGGTTTATTGAAATAATTCAAAACCAATGCCTGCATCATCTCAGCATCATCGTCCCAGTTGATAAAATTCTCTTCTACATGACTGATGAAGTTTTCGTTGGGAAGCATCAGGTTTGAAAAAATAAATTCAAAGATCTTTTTTTCAGATTTTTTATCCCTCGACTGCTCTTCAATATATTCTATGTATTCATCAGAACTGATGAGTTCAAGATAAGTACGCTTCAAAAGATCCGCGTTCATAATGTGCTCAAGTTTGAATTCTTTCACTGCGGCTCTGAAGCTGGTATCCTCCATTAATTTCCATAAAATTTCATTACCGGCTATCTTAGTATTTACTGCAAGGTCCCCGGCAGTAGGCAGGTGTTTGCTGGCTTTTTGCCTGGCATCTGTTTCAGAAAAACGGGCGACTTCTGTTATGAAATATATGAGGTAGGTATATAGATTGCGGCTTTGTTCAATTTTCCTGGTAAGTATGGCTATCGGTTCACCGGGTTTGGTATCGCCACTTACACTGTCAATAGTGTAAAGGGTTTGCATCACCTTCACCCGGATATTTCGTCTGCTGATCATCTCTAAGAACTTTAATTAAGAGCGCAAAATTAAGGGTTTAAAGATTGCCAGACTGCATCGGCCCCGGAAAAATTGCTAAAGTGTAAAAATGTCTGAATGGAAAAAATCAAACATGACAGAGAGTGTAAGAATCTGCCAGCATTACTTCTTATTCAGTTTGGTATAATTTTTAAGTATACCTTCGCAATCCCAAAAACGGGTTTATACAAATTTTAAATCAACAAATTATAGAATTATGGCTAAAAACTTAAACATTACGCCTGTCGCAGGAACAAAGAACAGGGTAATTGTGCAAGCTGCCGCTGCTGAAGTAAAGACTGCCGGCGGAATTATCATTCCTGACACTGCAAAAGAAAAACCACAAAAGGGTACTGTGATGGCAGTTAGCCCAAAGGATGAAGACGGGAATGCTCCCGTAGTTAAAATTGGCGACACCGTTCTTTACGGGAAATATGCCGGTACAGAAATTTCACATGAAGGAAAGGATTATTTGATTATGAGAGAGAGTGATATACTGGCGATCATATAATACAAATGATACGAGATAAGGGATACAAGATCCCGAATCGAGCATCCCGAATCAATTCACAAACTTTAAACAAAAAATACTCTACCAATGTCAAAAATGATATTCTTCGATATAGAAGCAAGGAATAAAATGAAAAAAGGGGTTGATACACTGGCGAATGCCGTGAAAGTAACCCTGGGCCCTAAAGGCCGCAACGTAGTGATCGAAAAGAAATTTGGTGCACCGCAGGTAACCAAAGATGGTGTTACGGTTGCAAAAGAAATTGAACTGGAAGATCCTATTGAAAATATGGGTGCACAAATGGTAAAGGAAGTAGCTTCTAAAACTGCTGATATAGCAGGTGACGGAACTACTACCGCAACTGTGTTGGCACAAAGCATTATCAGTGAAGGATTGAAAATGGTTGCTGCAGGCGCAAATCCAATGGACCTTAAGCGTGGAATTGATAAGGCGGTTAGCCTGGTTGTTGCAAGTTTGAAAGAACAATCCCAGACAGTTGGAAACGACAGTAAGAAAATTCAACAGGTTGCAACGATCTCTGCAAACAATGATGATACCATTGGTAAACTGATTGCCGAAGCATTTGCGAAAGTTGGTAAAGAAGGTGTGATCACCGTTGAGGAAGCCAAAGGAACTGACACAACAGTTGATATTGTTGAAGGTATGCAATTCGATCGCGGATATATATCACCTTATTTTGTAACCAACAGTGAAAAAATGAGTGTGGAGTTACAAAGCCCATACATTCTTATTTATGATAAGAAGATTTCGGCAATGAAAGACATCCTTCATATACTTGAAGCTGTTGCGAAAAGTGGCCGTCCTTTATTGATCATTGCTGAAGACCTCGAAGGCGAAGCATTGGCAACGCTGGTTGTAAATAAATTACGCGGTACAATTAAAGTAGCTGCTGTAAAGGCTCCTGGCTTTGGTGATCGCCGGAAAGAAATGCTGACGGATCTTGCTGTGTTAACTGCGGGTATTGTTGTCAGTGAGGAACAAGGTTATAATTTAGAAAATGTTGACCTTACATATTTGGGACAGGCTGCATCAGTAACTATTGATAAAGATAATACTACCATCGTTGGAGGTAAAGGAGCTAAAAAAGACATTACCGCACGTGTTAATCAAATCAAATCCCAGGTAGAAAATACAACCTCTGATTACGATAAAGAAAAATTGCAGGAACGCCTTGCTAAATTAGCCGGTGGTGTTGCTGTTCTTTATGTTGGTGCTGCAACAGAAGTAGAAATGAAAGAAAAGAAAGACAGGGTAGACGATGCTTTACATGCAACACGTGCTGCCGTTGAAGAAGGAATTGTACCAGGTGGTGGCGTTGCTTACATCCGTGCGGTTGCAAGCCTTGATCCAAAGGTAAAAGGGCAGATCGCTGATGAACAAACCGGGATGCAAATAGTTCGTCGTGCATTGGAAGAACCACTTCGTATTCTTACTGCAAATGCAGGTATTGACGGTTCTATCGTTGTTCAAAAAATCAAAGAAGGCAAAGCTGATTTTGGGTTCAATGCAAGAACGGAAACCTATGAAGTTTCTATGATCAAAGCCGGTATCATTGATCCAACTAAAGTGAGCCGTGTGGCCCTGGAAAATGCAGCTTCTATTGCAGGTATGTTGCTAACAACAGAATGTGTAATTGCTGATAAGCCTAAAGAAGAAGTGGCGCACGCACATGGCGCTCCTGATATGGGTGGAATGGGATACTAATTGAAACTAATTTATAAAGAAAGTCTCTGCCGTTTTGGTGGAGACTTTTTTGTTTTCACTTGGTTTTTGCCAGCCTTCAGCCCGCTTAATCCAAAATCATTTTCATTAATTAATATTGGCCATAAACAAAATGATCTCTTTATACCGAGGACTTGCGGGATTAAAAAACTGGGTGATCATTGGAACATGCTTCTTTTTTTTGTTGATATAATGTTCCGTAGAGGGTGCAAGCGGTAACAAATTTTTCAGAAATATTTCATTGGCTTCTTTAATAAAGGGATAAGTTCTTTCGCCCTGGTAGATGAGAAATGATGGCATTCCATCGTGCAAGTAATATACTGGACTTGCTTTTTTCCAAACGGCCGGATCTTTTGTAAATGTTTTAAGATAGGTGTGTTCTTCGTTTAAACCTTCCTGCTTAAGGTAAGTGTACATATCAAGGGCGCCTGCATCTATAAGAATTGTTCCTTTAATTGGATTGGTTATTCCAAGGCTGTCAAAGTATTGATTGTCCAGTGATATTAATGCTGCCAGGTGACCGCCAGCTGAGTGGCCTGCAACAAATATTTTGTTTGTATCCGCACCGTAAACTGCACTATTTTCCTGCACCCATTTAACAGATGCAGCACAGGCAAACGCCATTTCAATATAAGTAGCTTTCGGGCTTAATGGATAATCAATAATGATTGTCACAATTCCTTTTCGTGCCATCCTGCTTCCCAAGAAATTATACAACGAACGGTTACCCGAATTCCAATTACCTCCGTGAATAAAAATGAGTGCAGGTCTCTTCGTTTTTTGGCTTCGTGGCGCAAATACATTTAGCTTTTGACCTGAAGTATTGGTTGCTGGATTCGCATTAAGATATATTGTCCCTTTTGTTCTGTTGATTGATTTGAAAGCACAACTCCCTAATGCAAAGATTAAAATCAGCATTGAATATTTTAAATAAGGGGTAATGCAGTGCCTATACATAAAAAAGTGGTTAAAGTTTATGGGAAAGAAACGAAAAAAAACATGCATAGGTTTTTTGGTTGTCGTTTTATCTTTTAACCGGTTGCGCCTCAAAACGGGTTGGAAACAGTACTCGAGGTGAAGTGTTTTAGGAATCACCAAAATTGTTGGATAGCGTTTTCACGATGATGCCAGCAAACAATTCCGAGTCAAAGTGGACGGTTTTAAAAAACATTTTATAAATTAGTTTTCATTTTACGCAGAAATAAACAAATACCTTAAGCAGGTTACTTCTTCAAAGCACCTGGAATCATTCTGAATTGAACTAAAAAATTATTTATAAAACAGCAAAATGGTATCAATTGAAAATTTTAGAAAAATTGCTCTGAGACTTCCCGAAGCTACTGAGTCACTTCATTTTGATAAACCTTCTTTTCGGATTAAGAACAAGATCTTTGCAACAGTTCACACGAATGATAAAAAAGCAATGCTAAAATTAACGTTGGTACAACAATCAGTTTTTTCAGATATTGACAAAACAATCATTTATCCCGTTCCAGGTGGGTGGGGCAGGCAGGGAGCTACCTTTGTGGAGCTTTCAAAAGTGAAAAAGGAAATATTGAAGGAAGCATTGGGCTGTGCCTGGCGAAATACTGCTTCGAAAACTATTATCAAAAAATACTTTCCAGAATCATAACTTAACAATGAATACAGAAATGAATTACATAGAAAAAAATAAGGCAGCCTGGAACACAAGGACCGATCATCATTTCAAATCGACTTTTTATGATGTTGATGGTTTCATCAAAGGGCAAGATTCATTGAATGATATAGAATTAAAATTGCTTGGCAATATTCAAGGAAAAACAATTCTGCATCTGCAATGCCATTTTGGGCAGGATACTATTTCATTAGCAAGGAAGGGTGCAAGCGTTACAGGTGTTGATCTTTCCGACAATGCAATCAATAAAGCAATGCAGCTTGCAAAAGAAACAAATGCTGATGTTACATTTATATGTTGTGATATTTATGACCTTCCCGAACATTTAGACAAACAATTCGATATCGTATTTACAAGTTATGGTACAATTGGTTGGTTCCCAGATCTTGATAAATGGGCGGCTATTGTTTCGATGTTTTTAAAACCGGGAGGTAAATTTGTATTTGCTGAATTTCATCCAGTGGTTTGGATGTATGATAACAATTTCGAAAAGCCAACATATCCTTATGCAAAATCAGAACCCATTGTAGAAACGGAACAAGGGACTTATGCCGACCTTGCTGCACCCATCACAACGGAAACGGTTACATGGAACCATAGCATTAGTGAGGTGCTGACAAGTCTTATAAAATACGGTTTGGAAATAAATTCGTTTGACGAATTTGATTATTCACCTTACAATTGTTTTAATCACACAATTGAATTTGAGCCAAAAAAATTCAGGATCGAACATTTTGGAAATAAGATTCCAATGGTATATTCTTTTGGTGCCACTAAAAAATGATTCCTGCATAATTGTTCTATAGTATCATACTGCTCTTTCTCAAAATGCCCTTTAGTCATCTCTTCTGTTTTTGTGCAAGTGCAACAATGTCCCGAACTTCCAGTACTTGTTTGCCATACCCATGAAGCACAACATTTATCATCGCGTCTCCAACTTCTTTTAAAGTACAGGCATAATTTTTAGAGAACAACTGAAGAACAGGAAAAAGCCAACCCATATATTTATAAGCAGGTAAAGTATTTTTTAATCCGCTTGTCGGCTGAATAAATCCCGGTCGAAATGCATAGACTTTCTTGAAAGGTAATTTCATGAGGTCGTTTTCTGTTTTACCTTTTACCCTCGCCCACATCATGTTACCTTTTTCACTGCTGTCTGTACCCTTGCCGGAAACATAACAAAAGATCATGGATGGATTGGATTTTGCCAGCGTAGCAGCTACATGCATCGTTAATGTATAAGAAAATTTTGTAAAAGCATCTTCTTTCATGCCTACGGAAGAAACGCCCAAACAAAAGAAACAAGCATTGTAACCATGCAATTGGTCTTCGATTGTTGAAAAATTAAAGAAATCTGCATGAATGATCTCTTTCAGTTTTTGATGAACAACGCCACAAGGTTTTCGATTAATAACTAATATTTGCTCTACAGCAGGATCTGCCAGGCTTTCATGTAGTACACCTTCGCCAACCATTCCAGTTGCGCCGGTTATAATCACTCTAATTTTCATGATTTGAAATTAGGCTATAACCGGGAAGAAATGGAAATCCGGCAAAGTTTTATAACAATTTGTTTTCAGTTTTTAGCTTTTTATTTACTATTATTGAGCGTATGATTAGATTGGTTTTTTTTCTGGTTGTTGTGTCGCTGGGCAGTTGTTATGTAAGTAAAAATCCATTGCGTAATGAAGTGAAGCAATTGCAACGAGGAGTAATTAAAGATGACAGCAGTTACATCTATGCCTTACCGTTTGAGAAGGGGAAATCATTTCGTGTGATCCAGGGATATTTCAGCCATTTTTCCCACAAGGAAAGAGCAGCGATCGATTTTAATATGAAAAGGGGCACAAATATTACGGCCGCAAGAGAGGGAATTGTGGTGAGGGTAAAAGAGGATGGTGACAGGGGAGGACTAAACAGGAAATACCGCCCTTATGGGAACAATATTGTGATAGAACACCCAGATGGTTCCAGGGCTGGTTATTGGCACTTGCAAAAAGATGGTGCAATGGTTAATGTAGGCGATACCGTTCAAAAGGGTCAGCGAATCGCAGTCAGCGGTAAAACGGGTTATGCCGCGGTACCACATCTTCATTTTTTAGTTTGGAAAAGTACAGGAGGTAGCTGGCAACAAATACCAACACGGTTTCAGACATCTACCGGTATCCGGTACCTGACAACCTGGGGCAAGTACAAGAATTAAAAAATGAAAGGTCTAACTTTTAACAGCTTGCTGCGGCTGAACTGCCACCGACTCTTTAATTCCAGGCAACGATGTTTTTTTGCCGTTGCTATCAGCTCTTTCTATTGCAGAAGGCTTTTTTTCAATCATCAAACCATGTATTGATCAATTCATTTTCCTGCACTTAAATGAGCGCCACAAAGCGACTGTTTATTTTTGACTGAATGCGTTATAAAACTCAAGCTGGTTCCTGAGCGTGTAGAGTTCTGCTTCCTTCTTTTCCAGTGAAGCAAGTAGATGTAGTATGGTTTGAATTCCTTCAACGTTAACCTGGAGGTCGTTGTACAGCCGAACGATCTTCTCCAAACTTTGCAGGTTTTTTTCTGCAATAAACCGGGTTCTTTTTACTGTCACCAGTTCAATGATCTCGTATTGATGAAGTTGATTAATCAAATCATTGCTGATATTGTGATGTAAACAAAACTCTTTTATTGCAACCAGTTTTTGTGCAGCCATTATCTTATAATTTAGATAATTCAGTAAATAATTGTTTTTGTTTTTCAGTAAGGTTCTGTGGAAGTTTAACCGTATACGTAACATAGAGGTCACCAAAATTTCCTTCTGATTTATAAACCGGCATTCCTTTTCCCTTCACCCTGATCTTGGTGTTATTCTGTGTTTCAGGTTTTACCTTCAGCTTTAATTTTCCATGCATGCTGTCTATTGTTACATCCCCGCCCAGTAGCGCAGTGTAAAGGTCGATTTCCTGCGAAAGGTATAAATCGTTTTTCATTCGTTTAAATTGGGTGTTGTTTGTAATTTGAAATGTAATGTACAGGTCACCGTTAGGGCCGCCATTTGCACCAGGATTTCCGTGACCTTTTAATTTTATCACCTGTCCATTCTCTGCCCCTGCAGGAATGCTGATGCGTATATTTTTGCCATTGATAGCAAATGTTTGCTGGTAAGTATTAAAAACATTCGACAACGGCAGTTCCAGTGTTGCATTCACATCCTGGCCGCGGTATTTGGCCTGGCTACGCCTGCTGCCCCCGCCAAACATCGAGGAAAAGAAATCTGAGAAATTGCCTTCATCGAAATCCCCGGAAAATCCCTGCGATCCGCCTCCAAATCCCTGCGACTGCCTTTGCGCATTGTAAGCTTCCTGTTGAGCACCATGTTCCCAATCTTTCCCGTAACGGTCATATTTCTTCCTCTTTTCGGGATCGCTCAATACCTCATTCGCCTCGTTGATCTCCTGGAATTTTTTGTTTGCTTCCTTGTCGTTAGGATTAATGTCCGGATGAAATTTCCTCGCCTGTTTGCGGTAAGCCTTTTTAATTTGGTCTGTATCCGCATTTTTTTCTATTCCCAATACTTTGTAATAATCTATGAAATCCATTTTTTGTTTTTATTAAGCTGCCGTTTAAATGCTTTTCAAAATTAACCTAATTTAAAGACTGATGATTTGAAACTTTAAGGATGAGCAGGCCACAGGAACAAATAGATGCCATTTCAGAATTTACGATACAACAATTCAAAAGATTTAATTTGAATTTTTGATAAAACCGTTCATTATAAAATATTGAGCCATGCAGTAAGTAAGAATGATAAAAAAGCCCGCACCGCCAAACGGAGCATAAAATTTATTAATGGCCAGTAAGGAGTCAGAAATCACAAAACAAACTGCACCAATAACTATTGAAAGGCGGGAAGCACCATTTAAAAAATTATATGCCCTGATACTGCAAAGAATCATGATAGTTAATATGCATGCATACAATATAACGGGGATGGTAAGTGGGCCAAGACGGGGATAGAGTAAGGCGACCAAACCGGTAGTATATAATAAAACCACTACTACAATGTACGGTTTCTGTTTAAGAGCAGAAATGCCCGTTTTTTTTACCCGCAGAAAATACCAGCTGTAAAAAATATGCGTGACGAAAAAACATATAAGACCAAAAATAAAGAAACTGGCATTCTTATTTTCCAACAATAAAAAAACATCACCTAAAAAAGCAAAGAAAGCCCCGGCCACGATTATGCGGCGGGAAGGAGACGGCCCTGTTTTTAAAAATGCAGCTGCGATTAGGGGCGGTAGCAATAGGGGCTTAAAAATAAAATGTAAAACAGGGTAGTCAAATAATGAGGAAACAATCTCAGCAGATGCAAGTATCCAAAAAAATAAAAAAATATTTTTTCTAAAAAATTGCATATTGGTCACCGTTAGTTTACTTCAAGATAGGGACTGCTGTTTGTGTACACAAGTTTTAGTGAATCCTTTAGATGTGTGCTGTCAGGCAACGGCCTGTTGAAGGGCACGGCGATCTTATAGCTTTGTGCATTTGTTGAATATTGAATAATCTTATACCCATAACTCCGGTATGTTCTTGCAATTTCATTCGCCTTGGCCAATGTTTTATATTCCCTGACAACAATATTAAATTTAACAGTGTCCCTGGATCCGGGCATTTTTGAAACAGTATCTTTTGGTATTGTAGTCACAGTTAATGCTTGTTTTGAAGCAGTATCTGTTTGAGTTGCTGTACTGTCTTTTTTCTGCACAGACAGTTGATCTACTTTTTGATCTTTATTATTCTTAAACACGAAATAAAATGCAGCTGCTGCAGCCAATAGTAAAAAGATGATCACTACAGCTACCATACCTGTCTTGCTATTTTGCTTTCGGGGAGGAGTAGTGAAAACGATATCTTCTTTGTTTTTTTCTCTCAACACAGCAGGAATAGGTTCGAGGCGGGGATTGATAGAATGGCCCTGGATAAATTCATATTCTCCATGCTGATTTTTCTGTAGGATACCCAGCCCTTCAATGGGAAGCGGTTTTCCAATGTTCATGAACTGCCTTCCTAAAATAGTGAATGATTCCAGGTCGGAAGTCGCCAATGGTTTTATTTTTCTTGTCTGCTGTACAATGAAATCGATAAGGCCATCATCCTGCACGGCCTTTATATTATATTCAAAAGTAATGGCATTGTCCGGCATGGAACTGTCTTTATCCTGTTCCACCGGGATGGTCACGTTATCAGATAGATAAAATACGCCAATATCCTGTAAGGTTACCTTCTTATTGGTGTACAGGTATTGTGCGATGAGTTGCTCTATTTTCATGAAATAAATGAGTATTAGCTTTCATGCAAGATATTCATATTATTACAACTGTTAAGCACAAATGCTGTAATTTTGCCGGATGCTTTCCGAAAAAGAAACAAAATTTTTGCAGCATTGGGAATTGGTAAGGGAAAAAGAAAGCGGTTTTATGAGTAAGTTGAGCAGGGGGATTCCAATGGCCTGCTTGTTTGGATTACCTATTCTTATTTTAATTGCCGTTATTTATTTTGTATCTCCTGAATGGTACACAAAAGTTTCCAAAGACATCAACCAGGGTTCGATCATGATGATAGTGATATCGGTTCTTATTTTTATTCTGTTCTTCTCTTATTTCAGGATGCATTTTAAATGGGAGATGAATGAGCAGCTGTACATGGAGTTACAAAACAGGCAAAAAAAATCAGAAGCAGCGAATAAATAACATTTTATCTCTTAAATAAAAACAAGTTTCAAATATGAAAAAATGGTTGTTCCTGATTGTTGTTGTTCTCGGTCTTTTCATGGGTTCATGCAAAAAAGATAAAGTAGCGGGTTGCACAGCTACGCAAACTACAATAGTTGCCAGCGCTGCAGAAATAGATTCCCTGAATTCTTATTTTACTCATAATGGTATTCCGGCGATACAACATGAGAGCGGTGCTTTTTATACAATTGACAGCGCGGGCACAGGACTTAATCCAGGTATATGCAACTCGGTTGCCGTAACTTATGCAGGATACCTGCTAGGCAACCCTGTTCCTTTTCAATCTTACACAGATTCTGCCGGCATTGTCTTTTCGTTGGCAGATGTAATTGTAGGATGGCAAAGAGTAATGCCAGTTTTAAAAGTAGGCGGGGGAATCACGATTTATATACCACCATCACTCGGCTATGGCGCAGTTGACAGGAAGAATGGAGACGGCGATGTTATAGTGCCTAAGAATTCATACATGAAATTTAATATTAGCCTCCTGGAAATTTATTAAGCTTTATATTTAACTAATTTTAGCTTTGATAATTTTATCAGGGCTTTTTTATTTTAAAAAATCAATTTGAGCCACGAAGCAATTTCTGTGTTCGATATGTTTAAAATTGGTGTCGGGCCAAGCAGTAGCCATACACTGGGGCCCTGGCGTGCCGCACAGTTGTTTACAGATTCTCTTGAGCAAAAAAATCTCCTCGATGAAGTTATAAGGGTCGAAATATTATTGTACGGTTCCCTTGCTAAAACCGGTGTGGGCCATGGTACCGATATCGCCGTGCAATTGGGTCTCAGTGGTGACGATCCGGTTACCTTCGACGTGAACAGCATAACAGCAAAGATCAATGACATCAAATCAATGAACAAGATCCTGCTTGCTGGAAGGCACGAGATCGATTTTACGCCTTCTGATGATATTGAATTTTTATATAGCGAATCACTGCCGTTTCATCCCAATGCACTTACTTTTTTAGTTGAATTAAAAAATGGGGATACGCTCGCAGAAACCTATTATTCAGTGGGTGGCGGCTTTGTAAGAAAAGAAGGGCAGGACCTGGTAAGCAATTCCGATACGGTTTTACCCTTTCCAATAAATACATCCAACGACCTTCTCCATTGGTGTCGTTCCACCGGCATGAGCATTAGTGAAGTTGTCATGGAAAATGAAATAGCACTTCGGCCGGAACCAGAAACAAAAGCGGGCCTTTTGGAAATATGGCGTGTAATGAAAGAATGTATTTATCGTGGATGCCATACTGAAGGATTTTTGCCCGGCGGGCTGCAGGTCAAACGGAGAGCATTCCATCTAAATAAAAAACTACTTAAGAATAGAACCTATACAGATTATGATAGCTGGATCAAATGCATCAAAGAGGGTGGTAGCCAGTTCAATTACATTCTCGATTGGGTAAGTTGTTTTGCACTGGCGGTAAATGAAGAGAATGCCTCTTTTGGAAGGGTAGTAACAGCGCCAACGAATGGTGCTGCTGGCGTAATTCCGGCGGTGTTGGGTTATTATACTTTGTTCTGTGATGCGAATGCGGATGACAAGATCATACAATTCCTGCTGACTGCATCGGAGATAGGAAGCATATTTAAAAAGGGTGCCACCATTTCGGCTGCAATGGGCGGCTGCCAGGCAGAAATTGGCGTAAGCAGTTCAATGGCTGCTGCGGCACTTACAGAATGCCTTGGCGGAACGCAGCGACAGGCAACTATGGCTGCAGAAATTGCGATGGAACATCATCTTGGAATGACCTGTGATCCTATCGGTGGCCTGGTACAGATACCTTGCATAGAAAGAAATACGATGGGTGCCATCAAAGCCATAACAGCCTGCCAGCTCGCACTTCAAAGCACACCAGATTTTGCCAAAGTTACCCTCGACGGCGTGATAAAAACGATGTGGGACACTGCCCTTGATATGAATAGTAAATACAAAGAAACTTCAGATGGTGGGTTGGCGATCAATGTGCCATTGAGCCTGAGTGAATGTTAAAGATGTAAGATTTAAGATGTAAGAGGTCATTGTAATTTGGGTAGGTTCTAAGCAACTTTCAATCTTAAATCCTAAGATATTCATTTCACGGGCTGATGTTGTTTTGATAAACCTAGATACTCATTTATTTGAAATCATTTGAATTTTAAAATCGCTGTAATCTTTATCCAGTAATGGTTTCCACAGACTACACCAAATAATAACAAGACGCCGGTGATCTTACATCTTAAATCTTAGATCTTACATCTTAAACATAGTTCTCACAAATTATACTTCCTCTTAACATCCCGATCCGATTCTCTTTCCTTGATCGTATTTCTTTTATCGAAAGTCTTTTTCCCTTTGCCCAAACCAATCTCCATTTTTGCCAGGCCTTTTTCGCTAAGGAAAATTCTAACGGGGATAATGCTATAACCTTTCTCTTTGATCTTTGATTCAAGTTTGCGTAATTCCCTTTTTGATAACAGTAATTTCCTTTCCTGCAATGGTTCGTGATTGGTATATGTTCCAAATGCGTATTCTGAAATATGGAGGCTCCTAACGTAAAGCTCACCTTTGTGAAAAACACAATAGCTGTCATTAAAACTTGCTTTACCTGCACGCAGTGATTTTATTTCCGTTCCGGCAAGCACCATCCCGGCGATATAGGTTGTTTCGAAAAAATATTCGTAGTAAGCTTTACGGTTGTTGAGTTCCATGTTGCAAAGGTAAGAAGCTGAGCGCTATTAGCTGTCAGCTACGAGCCAGGTGTTTCTATTTGTATCTCAGTTTTATTCACAGTGGATAAAAAAGTAAGTATTTAAAAATAAGAAAAAGCTCACGGCTGACAGCTGGCAGCTCACAGCTTTCATACTATCGTCAATGCCTAAATGATTTCACTAAATGTAACCGGAAAATCGGGGGCATAAAAAACCAGGGTAAAAACCCCGGTCGTTTTTAATCCGTACCCTATGAAAACTGGTCTAAAGGTAAAGGTTCACGATTGAATTAACAATAGATTAATTTTAATATTTCTTCTAAACTGCGAAAAAAGTGGAAATGATGTGATAAGAAAGGCTGAAAGAATGATACAAAATGGCAAATTCCCAATGATAAAATGCTTCCCTGCAGCAAAGCAATGATGGGAAGCATTCAAAAAATAAAGCCTCGAAAGAACCTTAATCTCTATCTCCTTAGCTTTTGGCTTCAAATATCGGAAGCAAAATAATTGAAACTGGCCTTAGCCAAATGGCAGAATGCCCAATGCATAGGATTGCTGCATAAAACCCGGGAATAAAACGACACTAAAATGAGATTCCTAAGAATTCATTTTCCCCTCTTAGTGGCTGAACAATACCAGCAGCGTAGCGATCTTTTCCTTCAGTTCTTTACGATGTACTATAAAATCAAGGAAACCATGTTCCAATAAGAATTCACTGCGCTGGAATCCTGCGGGCAGGTCTTTCTTGATCGTTTCTTTAATAACACGTGGGCCGGCAAATCCTATAAGAGCACCAGGCTCACCGCATATTACGTCTCCAAGCATAGCAAAGGAGGCTGTGGTGCCGCCAAATGTAGGATCTGTACACAATGATATGTAAGGTATTTTAGCCTGGCTTAATAATGTGAGCTTTCCGGAAGTTTTTGCCAGCTGCATCAAAGAAAAAGCGCTCTCCATCATTCGGGCGCCACCACTTTTATTGATGATCATGAAAGGTACATTGTGTTCAATACAATAATCACAGCCGCGGCATATTTTTTCACCCATCACACTTCCAAGGCTGCCCCCGATAAATTCAAAATCCATACATGCGATTACGAGATCATTTCCATTCACTTTGCCGTGGGCAACCGTGATGGAATCATGGATATCCGTTTTTGAATGCGTGTCTTCAAGTCTTGCTTTATAAGATTTCAGGTCCACAAAGCCCAGGTAATCTTTTGATCTTATATTGGCAAACAGCTCGATGTACTGGTTGTCATCAAACAGTATTTCAAAATATTCTTCGCTCCCGATCCGATGGTGGTAATCACATTTGGGGCAAACAAACTGATTTTCCCCCAATTCAGAAATGGTGCAGGTGTACTTACAATTCGGGCATTTTGACCATAAACCTTCCGGAGCATCTTTCTTATCTTTTGTAGAAGTTAAAATGCCTTTCTTAATTCTTTTAAACCAACTTTTTTTTGTTTCCTCTGATGTGCCTTCCTCACCAGTTAGGTTTACATCGAAATCTTCTTCTTCTTTCATTCAAACAAAGTTATAGGGAAATGAAATTAACTCATTGTGCTTTTATATAAAAATCTATGTTTCACCCTTTGCCCAGCCTGGCAGGACTTAAGCATTTCGATTGATGCAGTTCAAATCATCAAAGGCTACTTCCAAACGCCTGCTGAAATTTTCTTCTCCTTTCCTAAGCCATACACGAGGATCATAATGCTTTTTATTTGGTTTATCCGCACCTTCAGGATTGCCCAGTTGCCCCTGGAAATAAGCCTCGAATTGTTTGTAGTTCTTCAACACGCCTTCCCAGAAAGCCCATTGAAGATCGGTATCCAGGTTCATCTTAATAGCACCATACCCAATAGCTTCCCTTATCTGGTTTTGTGGGCTTCCGCTTCCACCATGGAAGACAAAGAACACTGGTTTTGGCCCGGTCTTTAAATGCTGCTCGATATAGAGCTGGCTATTATTCAAAATTTCCGGACGAAGTTCGACATTCCCGGGCTTGTAAACACCATGTACATTACCAAAGGCTGCGGCAACAGTAAATAAATTTCCCACCTTGCTCAGCTCGGTATAAGAATACGCAACATGTTCTGGCTGTGTGTATAATTTATCGTTCTCAACGTCACTATTGTCAACGCCATCTTCTTCACCACCGGTAACGCCCAGTTCGATCTCGATACTCATGCCCAATGGTGCCATTCTTTTATAAAATTCCACAGAAGTAGCGATATTTTCTTCAATTGGTTCTTCAGAAAGATCCAGCATGTGTGAGCTGAATAAAGGTTGTCCTTTTTCTTTGTGAAAAGCTTCGCCGGCATCTATAAGTCCGCTGATCCAGGGCAACCATTTTTTAGAAGCGTGGTCAGTATGCAATACAACTGGCACATCATAGAATTTGGCAACGTTGTGAATATGCAGGGCCCCGGAGATACCCCCGGAAATATTTCCCTGTAATTTATCATTCGGCATCCCTTTACCAGCAATGAATTGTGCGCCACCATTGCTAAACTGTATGATAACCGGTGAATTTACTTTTGCAGCTGTTTCCAGTGTTGCATTTATGCTGTTGGTTCCAATTGTGTTTACTGCGGGAAGTGCAAACTGGTTATCTTTTGCGTCATTGTACAAAGCTTCCAACTCTTTTCCAAATAATACCCCGGCGTTGTATTTGCCCATAATCGTGCGTTAATTTAATGGTTAGTGATTTTGTAAAAATAAGGAAGATTGGGCGGGAATTGGCAATCGGCAATCGGGAATCGGGAATCGAAGGACGTCTTGTCTGCGGATTCGAATCAGGATAGCAGCTTCATTAAAAATTCAAAATTTAAAATTTACAATTCAAAATTCTTCACGAACCGTTTAAAATAAGAAGCCGCTTCCAACAGCCTGCTTCCATACCAGCTAAACATTTCTCCATCAGCCAATAAAATTTTGACATCGGGCAATTCCGCCTGCAGTTCGCTCAGGTGTTTTTGTTTGAAGGGAAAGGGTTCTGAAGAAAGTAATACCAGTTCACAGTTCATTTTCTTTAATTGATCAATACTGACTTCCGGGTATCTCTTTTCATCTTCAAAGATATTTTTCAAGCCAGTTCGCTTCATCATTTCATTGATATAAGTGTCTCCGCCAACAGTAATGTAAGGATTTTTCCAGATCAGGTATGCTGTGCGAAGGGGAGTGATTCGCAGCGCTTTTATCTCAGTCTTTAGAGAAGTAAAAGCATTAACAATGCTAACCACCAAACTATCAGTTTCCTGCTCTTTTCCAAGGAGTTGACCAATATCATTGATCATTTTAATAGAATCGCCCAGGTCTCTTACATCTGTAACCCAAACCGGGAAGTTTTCCGCCAGCATTTCCACCTGTTCTTTAATATTTTCTTCGTTATTGGCAATGATTAGGTCTGGGTTAAGCTGAATGATCTTTTGAATATCCAGGGTTTTGGTACCACCAATGCGGGTTTTTGTTTTGAACCAATTTTCCGGGTGGATACAAAATTTGCTGATGCCAATGATTTCTTCCTCAAGTCCCAGGTAAAACAATAATTCCGTTTGGGAAGGAACCACTGAGATGATTCTTTTCGGAATATAGTTTAAGGAAGCAGGAGAGGAGAGTATCATCTCATAAAAATAGTAAAGTCATTTTGAAATGAAAATGTATTTCATCGAACATTGATATTGTACATTGGTTATTGAACATTTGTTCCCAGGATTGCTCATTCCGACCTACAACGACCGGTATTCTAAAAGAAGAAACCTCCACAAAACGCTGCATGATGCATTGTATTGTGGAGGTTAATTTTTTGAGCCAACGGTTTACGGTTGGTTTACTCAGGACTCGGTTTTAATTTCCTGGGGGTTTACCATTATGGTAAGAAATAATTTAGCCGGGTTTCAGGTTTTTTGGTTTTTCTTCTTGCCATTATCGCTGTGTTGGCAGCATAGGCGGGATTTGGTTTTTGGTCTTCTTTAGGATTAAGGATTCTGTTTTGGTTTTTGCCATCATCGCTTTTTAGGCATAGGCAGGATTTTGGTTTTTTTAGTCTTTTTTAGGATTTGGGTACTGTTTTGGTTTTCTTTCGGATCTACCTACCGGTAGGCAGGTTTGGTTTTTTAGTCTTTTTTAGGATTTGGATTTTTAGATAATCTCTGATTGTTGTCATTCGATTTCTGATACAAAGATGCGGCGAAAAACAGCCCGGTACAAGAGCAGTATTGCTCTTATTTCGTGCTGACGTAATTACTGTTGAGATCGTAGAATAACGCTCGTAAAAATACGGCAAAGCTGAACATTGAGCATCGTACGTTGGGTATTGATTATTTTTTAATTCCTCTACATAACAACGGACTCCAATTAATTTTCAAAATACAACGTACAATTTTCAATATTCATTGAACGGGAGTCGATCTTCCAGTTCCGCTATTTGGCTTGCATCAGTGAATTCTAAATATAACCCTGAGAATGCTTACTGCTTTACTAATTGGATTATATTTAAAGTTGATTTAAATTTAAAAAATGGAAAGAATATTTATAGTCCTTTTATCAATTTTTAGTTACCTGTCAGCTTTTACACAAACCAATATCGTTACTTATGCCGGCAATACTGGCAAAGAAACATTTTACGATGTAACGCAAATTACAGATGGTACTATTTTAGTGGTGGGTTATGCAGAAAATCTTGGTTGGGTTGGTACTGCGCCTAAAACGGAATTAACATACACAGCGTCGATACCAAATACCCTGGGAACAAACCGCTATGGTTTCATTCTTCATTTGTCGGCCGATTTACAAACGATTCTACATGTAGTGCATTTTCCGCAAGGTGCTGTTGAAGATATTCGTTTTATCAAAACAAATACCCAACCTTATACACCAACCGGCGATCTTTACATCAGTTGTAATACATCCGATACCGATCCTAATAAGGGCGGGTATATTATTGCAAAGCTGGATCACAACTTTATTAATGGCATCCCGTCCTCACTGTCATGGGTAAATGTAGTATGGGCAAAGTCAATTGCTAAAGAAGCGCATCCCTGGGATGTTACAAGTGACGGGAAAGTTTATTTTCTTGGCGGTGAGGCGTATGGATACGATTGGAGTGCCGTGTATTGTTTAAATCAAAACGGGCAACAGGCAGTTGTTAATAATTGGCGCACGCATTGGTTGAAGAATGGAACTGAATGGAAAGGGACACCGGCTTCAGCTAATCCCTTTGGAGGTATCGATTCAGTTGGTTATAGCGGTATCGTATTAAAAATTTGGGGGCGCTGCGATTTGCGATCCTGGACCGCTTCCGACTATAACAATGATTTCCCGGATGGTAATGGCGGAATTAAAAAAGGGAAATGGCCACTGGATATTTTGTTTAGTGGCCCCTGCGATCCCACTAATCCCACAGCTGCTGGGCCCGGATATACTGGGTATTCGGCATCGGGTACGCCGGTTTACGGTGGATCTTCAATCTGCATTGATAGAAGGAACAATGATGTTTATATAGGTATGAATTTCAAAAGTGTTTTGCCAGGTGGGCTTCCAGATTTTGAACCTGCTGTGATTGCCATGGATTCTACCGGAAGTTTAAAATGGTGGAGCCGCTTATACCACGAAATCACTCCCACTGGTGATACTGTAAATTCTTCTCCCGACCAATATGTAGATGCGCTTGCTATAGATTACAACCATAATACCTTGGTGGTTGGCGCCAGATGTCATGGTAATAATGTTGAAAATCTTTGGGAAGGAAATACTATTAATTCAAATCTTGCTGCTGCCGGATTTCAAAATCAGTTTACGGGGAGCAGTGGTAATATTCACATTTCCTGGTTAGGAAAATTGCAATTAAATAATGGTGTCCTATCCAATGCTACGTATATGGCAGAGTATGCTGAAGGTACAGGAGCTTTGGGTGCACCTCACCCTGATACTAACCTGGATGGTTGGCCGAATCCAAATGATGGCTGGCCGGATGTAAACAGCACTCGCATGGCAAAGAATAATTTGAAAGTAACAAGCAACGGTGATGTTTGCATATTGGCCGTTGGAAGAAGAACTATTACAACCGCCAATGCTTATCAAAAAATGGTTAAACCCGGCTCGGGCGGGTTGAGCGCATGGAATAGTTTTGTAAGAATGTATGATCCCCAGCTAAGTGTACCGAAATATTCTTCGCTGCTGGTAGGTGCCTGGGATACACTGACGCAGGCAGGGGGAGGCAATACTGATTTATACGGGTTGTATAAAACAAGTAAAGGCATCATTGCTGTTGGAAGGCACAGTGCAAATGCTTCCGGAGTTCCTAACGGAAATAATATACCCGTCGTAAACACAGTGACATGGGGTACTTCTATACCGCAAAATGAATCAGCAATCTTAGTTTATTACCAGGCATCAAATCTTGTGGATAATAATGATAGTATCACTGTTGTTCCCTTAACTATGGGGCCATTAAGGGTGCAATACAGGGAAGGAAAAAGCAATCTGAGTTGGCAAACCTTTACAGAAACAAACGTGAATCGTTTTGAGATTGAAAGAAGTACAGATGCAAGTATTTTTAAAAATATAGGGGTTGTAAATGCAGTAGGAAATACAAATAATACAGCCGGATATTATTTTCAAGATGCTAAACCAACAACAGGCTTTAATTATTACAGGCTAAGAATACTTGATGAAGATGGCAGATTCTACTATAGCAATGTTGTTAATGTAAATGCAGCAATAAATAATGTTGCTATTTTCCAAATTTCCCCCAATCCCTTTAAAGATAAAATTCAGGTATCAACAAATTCTGCTGTGGCTACTCAAATAATGCTGGCTGTTTATGATAACACCGGCAGGCTAGTAAAAACAAAAACGGGAAATATCCAACAAGGCCCGTCTGTTTTCATTTTAAATGATCTTGCTGATTTGCAACAAGGCATCTATTATCTGAAAATCGTTACGGACGGATCGGTTTTTAATGGTAAACTAATAAAATAAGTTCAGCGCAAACTGTTGCATGCAAATTTAAGATGCCGGTAACGCAACTGGAATATATGGAACTGTTTTCATCCTTGAACATTGAGCATCGTGCGTTGGGTATTGAAAATTTCTTAATTTCTCAACGACTCGTTTAATTTTCAAAATTCAACTCACAATTTCCAATGTTCATCCATTCCTGCTGGTCCGAAAAAATTATTATTTATTCGTGAATTCTTCATCAAATGTTTTAAGCCACGAAAACACGAATTTGTTTCAGCCGATCTAGAGCTGTCTTAAAAAGTGTAACTCACAGATTCAAGTATCTTAAAGCAACAGTTGACGGATTATTATCTCCAATGATTGAGTTCCATTTCTGCTGGTCCGAAAAAATTAGTAGTAATTCGTGCATTCGTGGCATAGCGTTCATTGAATGGAGTCTTTCCCTGAACATTGAGCATCGTGCGTTGGGTATGGAATATTTCTTAGTCCTCTGAACGACTCAATTAATTATCAAACTTCAACGTACAACCTTGCCTACCGGCAGGCAGGTATTCAATGCTCATCGAACGGAGTCTTTCCCTGAACATTGAGCATCGTACAATGGGTATTGAATATTTCTTTTTCTTCTCATCGACTGCAATCAATTTCCAAAACACAACTTACAACATCCCAAATTGAAAAAGCTCCTGCAGAAATGCAGGAGCTTTAATTTTTTGAACCAACTTTTTCGTCGCCGGTTTTTCAGGATTGAATTTACTTATCTAGAGTTGGCCTCTTATAGTAAAATAATTTCGTCCTGGGTTCAGAGTTTCGGTTTTTCGCCATCATCGCTTTGGTTAGAAGCATAGGCTGGAATTGGTTCTTTTGGTCTTCTTAGGATTTAAGATTCATGTTCGGTTTTTG
>JBDSBG010000177.1:0-19609 GCA_039921685.1 Ferruginibacter sp. | reverse complement strand
AATACACAAAACGGTAAAGCCATGGCCAGTGTAAAAAAAAGATCGGGCTGCTTTTTTAATAGCCATAATATAGACAATGCTCCGAAAAAAGCACCAAGCGGAAGAAACAAAGCCATCTTACTGGCACTTACAAGTACGATTAAAAAAATGATTGTCATTTTATCATAGCTATCATATTTTATTTTAGAAACGATCAATAACATCAGCAACCCGAAGGCAAGCATTGATAATGCGAAACCCATACTTTTAATTGGAAGCAGGTAGCCCTCACCTAAGAGCAACACATTCTTAAAATCCAGTTTCACCAGGTTTAATAAATGCAAGGGGCCTAAAAATAAAAGCATTAATGAAGCCAGCATGAGCATTTTATTAAGGATGCGCCTGTTAAGCTGGGTTCCAAACAATGTTTCATAAGTCTTCACAATAACATATGAGATGGTACCAAAACATATTACTGGCATGATCCTGGAAAAGACGCCCCATAACGAAAATTGCGCTGAGATCCCGGCAAATTTTGCAAGCTGCGCAGGTGCAAGAAAAGGCGCAACAGAATAATTTATTGGAAGGCCAGAATGATAGACTGCATCCGAGAGGGAATGATTTGTTTTAAGCGACTCTACAACCAGCGTGTAATAATAATAATCCCCACCAGCTATTGTATACATTTTGTGCATCGAATATGCCAGCTCGTATCGCTGAAAGAGCATAATAAAAAAAGGTAGCAGGCAAATAAAATAGTTGAACGAAAACGAAAAAACGATTCTTTTCCTAAAAAAAACATCAATGAATAAACAAACAGCCAGCGAATAAAGGATGAAGCCCGACGGAAAGAATAGAAATAAAATACCGCAAAATACGCCTCCAATGATCATGTAAATTCCTGACCGGAATAAGAAAGGTATTTGACTGATCGCATCAACCCTGTACAACAATATTTCGCCTGCATAGTAAACCGCACAGAAATACAAAAAAATATGTACAATATTACTAACCCCGAAATTTCCGCCTACTGCGGGAAATATAACGGCAAGCAGTACCCAAAAAAGAAAATCAAAGAATACGATTTTATTGCCTTCGTTTGGGAATCTATTTTCCATTTGCGTGTTCATCAACGAACCAGTTCTTTTATCAATCCCGCTAGTTTTTTTGTAAGTTTCCTCCGATTGTATTTTTCAATAGCTGCTTTATCAGGCTGTAATACGAGTTTGCCATCAAATAATTTTTTTACCAATTCGCCGCTTGCATGAATATCATCAGGATCACATACCACCGACATACCTGTTTCCACCAGTACATCTTTCTGTGATCCTTCACACACAAATGCAAGAATTGGTTTTCCTATAGTGAAATATTCAAAAGTTTTACCGGCAATGCTAAAATCCCTTCCACCAGGCACCTTCGCAGAAGTGATCAACAATGTATCACAATTCTTTTGAAATGAAATAACATCATCGTGCTGCAGGTAGCCGTGATGGTAACATATTTCATTCAGGCCAAAGGATTCAATCTGTGAGGCCAACCAATGTGGTTTTTTGCCGGCAAAATGAATCTCTATCCGATCTTTCAGCAAAGGATCTTTGTCTATCAGTGACCGAATTGTTTTAAAGAAAAAAAAAGGAGAACGATAAAGCCAATCTTCTTTTCGTGGTACATAATTTAACATCCGATGAGGAGGGCGTTTCCACCACGGTTTAAAAAGCTGTTCCCTTGCTTCCGGTTCATAATAAAAGCTACCCACATACCCGATCTTAATTTTTTTATTATCGCCGATGAATAATTGATCTGCAATTTCGATCACTCCATCATACCCATTTGTTATAACAGAAAATTTACCCCGGTCAACAGATGGATGTACGCCGATCATGTCCTTCATTGTTTGATCGCTGGAAAAAACGACCCGCCCTGCCTTGTTCAGTATTTGTCTTTCCTGTTGCAGTTTCACGAGGTAATGAAAATAACTTCCATTTGGTGCGATGCACCATTGCGTCCAGGCGTCCCTGAAATCGACAATGAGCGGCAACTCGTATTCTTTTAGCAAGTCAAACCATAATGGCGCCATGGCAAATGGTGGCAGGCTTACATAGATTGCCCTGGGTTTGTATTTATCCATAATACCAGGCAACCGTTTCAAGAGATCCTCTTTCCAGTATTCCTTAAAATTTTCGGTTACAGAAAAATACATTCGTATCCATTCGTGCAATTTGTTCCTTGCAGGCGGCTGTACTTTACAATGAAACTTTTCAATAATAGTTCCTTCGGGAATATCACTGGTAAGCGTATAATCCATTGCATGGCCGGGCATTACGGAAGGATAATCATTTTCATTCACTGTAATTACAATAGGGTTAATATCAAATTGCGGAAGGTATTTTACAAACTTTAGTGATCGCTGAACACCGGCGCCCCCAAGAGGTGGAAATTCAAAAGCAACAAACAAAATGTTTATCCTGTCCGTCATGAAAACTTTCTGAAATTGGTTTCTACATCATACTTTTTTCTTAACCTTCTTAAAAAATAATTGGTGAAGAATAAATTCATTGGTGATAGTATTTTTGGATGCGAAATAAAGTGCCAGTAATCTGTTTTCGAAACAGTACGTAGATGAAAAAATGTGAGCAGCATATTGAAATTTTCAAAGCTGGCAACGATTCGTCTTTTGCCTTTATCATTCTTATCAATGCTTACAATGTCAGTTAGCTGAATGGTTTTACCATTACCAATTGGCCAGGCAAATTTCAATTTCAGCACAAAAAACAGTACGCTGATTTTATTGTCGATGTAGTCCAGCCATTGAGGTATTTCTAAAATTGAAATAGCATACTCCGTAAATTTTCCGTTTTCATTTTTCTCACAAATATCACTGTCAAACTGGTAAATATTTTGGTCGGGGCAATCGATGAAATTAAATTTCAAGCCTGAACTTTCAACTGCCTTGCCAGGTATTACACTGAACTCATGCCTGATATTATACTTTTCAAAATAAGGCTTAAAGGAAGTAAAGGGCTGAATGCTCCATCCTCCGGCACGATAACCATCCGGTTTGAAATTGCTGGATGTGATGATCTCATTAAGTATATCATAAGACATTTTAAACAGGCGAGCCTGCACATCATTGTCCAGTGAGGAAAACAAGTACTTGGAATAATCCCGAAGGCTCCAGGTATTTAGTGCTTCATTATATACAGCATCATCCCAATGTGGATGAATATGCATGAAAACATCATGACCTTCATTCACCATCCTGTTCAACTGGATTGCGATACTGTCGAAATCTTTCTTTGCTGCAACGTTGGTTTTACACAAGTCCTTCAAATGGCAGAGGTACAGCGTATCAACAAAAAATATCCCATTGAATGAATACTTTTTTAGCATGTCAAGTATTCTTTCCGTAGATTTTATCAAACATTGCGGAACATTGCCACTTTCAACACCTAAAAACAATTCGTAGTCGAATGTAAAAAGGACCTTCTTTTCCGCTAATTTCTTCGCTGACATTTATTGGTTCTACGGATGAGCCGCCTGGATATTTTTTTTATTTCCATATGCATTTGTCGCATAGTAATGATAAATCGCAATGTCGCTTAATTGTATTTTGCCTTTTTTTTAGATACTTAAGGAACGTTCACCCCGCGACCGGCAACAACATCAAACATTTAAGACTGTCAATAGCCGCTTTTCATGTTTTTCGCTGTTGAAATAATCGAAGATCAATTTTCTATTCAGTAAAACTTCTGTTTCCGCAAGTGGAACAAATATGCTATCCCCTACCGTTATATCATCCTGTATACTAAATACTTTTACTCCCAGGTTGACTAGAAAATGATAAATGCCACTCTGGTTGCTTAGGAAAACCTTTGCACCGTTATAGAGGCTGACAATAATGTTGCCTGCGCCTTGTGTTCGGTCATGATTCATAAAAACGTAGCCACAATCTTTTAGAATGGCATTATAATCATCAAGCTTCATGAAATTAACAAGGGGAATAAAATTTGCTCCAAACATCTCACGACCTCTTTCCTGTATAATGTCCGCATAATTTTCATTCCCATACGACAATGGACAGTATATCTTGCGCCCCTTCGTATCCTGGGTCAGCAACCGCTCAAATAAATCAAGGTGATTATTGGTAATCGTGGCTGAATTCCCAATCAATATCGAATTCCCAAAAGAAATTTGATCCTGCTCCTGTGAACTCGCCTCCATTGAAATAATGGTTTCGAGGGAAGCCAGTGTTACTTCAACATGTTTGAATTGGAGGCCAACCTTTTTCCTGATAAGATGAAAATCACTGGTTAGAAAATTTGCGAAATAATCCACGCGTCGGAATGCCGAACGCATTTTTACTCGTCGGGTAAAAAGAAATATTTTCCTGTTTAACAAAAAAAGCGGGTAAAAAACTTTGAAAGGGATACCTCTTCTCCTGTCAGAGATAGCCAGGGAAAGGCGCCGTGTTAATTTTTGCAGGAAATAATTCTCCGGGAAGTAAAGAAAACCATCATTACCATAAAAACACCAGATAACTTTTACGTTGCTTGGTAAAAGCGGAATGATATCATACAATAGGCCATCAAAGTAGTGAATAAAAACACGCTCATACTTCTCAAGATTTTCTTTAAAAAAAATATTCCATTCTGCACTGTTCAATGTCATCTTGTGAATCCTCTTACTCTTCACATATTTGAGGTCCCTCCCTTCACGCACGTAAACAACAAAATCATTTGAAGTTGTAAGCTCCATCTTTTCTATATCACCTATAAAAAAATCAATAAATTTATCGTCACCTGTAATGTGAAGGTTCATTGTTTAATCTACCCTACCGGTTTGGTAAGCGCATTTCGCAAAGGAGCGCATTTATTATATCAGCGATGGATTTTACTTCATTCTCCATAAGACCTGGATATAACGGCAAGGCGAGCACGCGTAATGCAACGCTCTCGCTAACAGGGCAAGCCTGGTAAGTTACATGTGGCAGAGTGTTGAGGGAAGGGAAGAAGTACCGCCTCGTGTTTATCTTGTTTCTACTTAATGCATCTTTTATCTCCAGTAATTTTGCCTCTGATTCAAATACAACCGGGTAATAAGCATAATTTGGCTTTGTACCCTCCAGTGCCACGGGCACTTGCAGTTTACCTGGGGTTAAATATTTTTCATACAACTCAACCAGCTCTTTGCGTTTGCGGATGATCTCATCTAATTCATCAAAAATGCATAAACCCATCGCAGCATGGAATTCAGAATTTTTTCCATTTACGCCAAGCCCAAAATAATCGTCTCCAACATGCCCAAACTGCCTCATTAAATATACATTTCTCGCAAGTTCATCGTTATCCGTAACAATGAGGCCACCTTCTGCGGAGTGAAACAGTTTAGTAGCGTGTAAACTGCAGGTTGCGATATCTCCATAAGTTAACACTGATCGATCCATGTACTGTGCGCCGAAGGCATGTGCAGCATCATAGATCACCTTTAAATTATGTTCACGTGAAATTGATTCAATCGCAGAGACATTTGCCGGGTTACCATACACATGTACTGCAAGGATTGCCTGCGTTTCTGCTGTAATCGCCGCCTCAACAAGATCTGCATTAATAGTAAAATCAATATTATTTATGTCTGCAAAGACCGGTTTACAGCTCTCCCAGATAATACTATTCAAGGTTGCGACGTATGAATAAGGAGTTGTAATGATCTCACCGTTAAGGTTACACGCTTTTATGGCAATCTGGATAGCAATGGTTCCATTACTGCAAAAAAAACAATGCTTTACACCAAGGTATTGCTTTAATTTCTCCTCCAACTCCTGCAACAAAGGTCCATTGTTGGTCAGCCATGCTGAATCCCATATTTTCTCCAAATACTTTATGTATTTTTCCAGAGGAGGTAAATATGCTTTTGTAACATTTATCATTAAGCGGGGATCAATTTAATTATGTGAAACATTACCTGAACTTTCCTTTCAACTTATTCCAGCCTTTAAACAATAACTGTAAGTACCTGTTGCGGTTTACTTCTTTTAATAGTCTTTTTGAATCTTTCTTATCAAGCGGGCATTCGGGATGTGCAAGTGCTTCATTCTGCAGTTCATTTCTTAGTTTTGCATAATGCTCTTCCAACGAAGATTCCTTATCTGCATTATCACTCCTGTACCAAAAATGCGGTGTTGGATATTTAACCATTCGATAATAACGAGATATCTTCATCCAGAATTCCATGTCCCCCACAAGTCTTTTTCCGGAGAAGCCTTTCACCGCTTTGAACACCTCTACTTTTATTATTCCAGAAGCAGGTGAACGGCTAAAATGGCCCATATTTCTAAAGTAATGGTCCTCGTATATTTCCTTTGGCGAAATAGAAAAAGGATAAGGTGCTTTTTTATCATAAAATGAAGGCATTCCAAACCCGGCGTCAGGAAACATTTCCATATACCGCACCGCAAACTCCAATGCGAAATCGTACATAATATCGTCTGAATCGAGGTAAATCATATACTTCCCTTCAGCATACGATGCAGCTTTATTCCTGTTATGATAATCGCCAAGGTTCTTTTCATTCCTGTAAAATCTTATACGCTGATCTTTCCCGGCATAGTCCTCTGCAATGGATATCGTTTTATCTTTGGACCCGTCATCCACAATAATCAATTCGAAATTTTTGTAGGAAGATCTTAAAACGCTTTCTATCGCATCGGAAATATAATTTTCCCTGTTGTAGCAAGTCATTAACACACTAACAAGTGGCTTCGCATACTGCACGCCGGAGGTTTCCATTTCTAATTTATTTTTTTGACTACAAGCGTTAACCGCAACTAGTAGATTTATGCTTTATTTTTTTTCTAATCTTCGGGCCGGGTTTCCAATGTAAATACCTTCCTCGGTAATATCTTTAAGAATCGTTGCTCCCATGCCAATAGTAACATTATCACAAATCCTTACACGATCTCTTACTGATGCATTTGTACCAATGTAAACCAGGTTGCCGAATTCGCAGAAGCCACTGATATTTACAGCAGGTGCTGTCGTAAAATAATCGCCAATCACACAATCATGCCCAATGGTTGAATGCAGGTTTAGTTGGGCATGCTTTCCAATTTTCACATTGCATGTGATGATTGTTCCGGCTGTAACAATACTTCCTTCGCCGATTTCCACCCACGATGAAATTACAGCGGTTGGGTGGATAATAGAAGTGTAAGTTGTATCAGGTGGCAACCCTTCAACAATTTTTTTCCTGTCTTTCGGACTGCCTACAGCAACAACAGCGTCATAGAGCTCTGCTCGGAACTGCGAGCGTGGGATGACGTTAATCCCCATTATTATTTTTTCATTCAAATATTCATCGTCCACCATAAAACATGCAACTTCCGTAGCTCTTATACCTGTATTCGCAAGCATATCGATAAGGCAACACAATGTTTCACGACCAAATCCTCCAGTGCCAACGATGCAAATTTTCTTTTTTGAGTTTCCCATTTTTATCTAATCGTCTGGTTGAAGCGAAAGTCAATTGCAACTTAACTGTTCAATAAATTCTTGTAAGCCTTTACCGATTACATCCCAATCATATTTTTGCCGGACTAACAATCTTGCATTCCTTTTTAGTAATACGCGTTCTTCCTTTTGTGAAACCAAGTTGATCAATCTTCCCGCAAATTCCTCTTCGCTATCGGCAATGATTATATTCTTATCTTTTTCGTATTCAATTCCCTCCGCTCCTTTTGATGTCGAAATTACGGGAACCCCCAAATTCATCGACTCCAGGATCTTTAACCTCGTGCCACTCCCTGCTTTTAAAGGTACTATAGATACTGCGGCTTTGTCATAATAGGCTTTCACGTCATCCACACGGCCTATAAATAAAATTGAAGGGTCAGTTTTCAACAGAGCCAAGGCGGCTGGTGCAGTCCCGCTTCCAATAATGGTTAACTTCAAGCCGGGGAATTTTTTCTTCACAGCTGGCCATATGGAGTCGTAGAACCACAACAATCCCTGCACATTGGGAAAATAACTCAGTGTACCGCAAAAAATAATGCCAGCAACCTGCTCGTCTTCATCATTATTCTCTTCAGATGCAGAAAATAGTTTCACCCCATTGGGAATAACGGCAGCATTCAGCGATCGTTTATTTAATTGCTCGTACCCTTTAAGGTCCTTACTGCTGCATACAAACAAGGCATCAACTTTATCATAAAGCGTGGACTCACTTTTTTTTACATTTAAATAATCCGCTGTTGTCATTGTCCCGCTTTCCAGTTTATCCATGGCAAGATTGCTGTCAATATTATGCGAATTGTAAACAATACAGGCTTTTTTGTTGTAATGCCGTATCAGGGGAACCGCATTCAAAGTAGAAAGTTTTTCCAGCACAATCACATCATAGCGATTTTGTTTCAATAAAAATTTCAATATGCCATGATATCTTAAAAGGCTGCTGTCGGCTGAACTTTTCCATGACCGCACCAGCAATCTTGTTCTGAGCGTTGATGCGACTTTATGAGGCAGCAGAGAAAACAAATCTCTTCTATTTTTATAGTCATGTGTACTATACACTTTCAGATTCCTGAGAGAAGGAAATTCTTTCACTGACTCCAAAAAATCAGCCGAACGTTGATGCATAATCGCCGACACATCAAAATATTTTGAGAGTTGGTCCAATACATGAATACAACGATGCATGCCCCCATTTACCGGTGGATAAATAGTTTCAAAAGGACTTATCACCAAAAGTTTTTTCATGATCTCTTGCGAACTGCAGTAAGTAAACCAAATGTGTTTGACAATGCTTTATGGTATATGATATAGAATCCAAGTTCCTCGAATCTTGCCGACAATTCTTCGTACGAACTATTGGGTTTCGCCCAGAGATGATACTCCATCGTAACAGCATTTATTTTTTGCCAGGACTCTGTGTCTTCCAGCAATTCCCATTCAGCGCCTTCACAATCCAGTTTGAGAATGTCAATTTTTGGTTGTGCTCTTGTTATTACTGTTTCCAATGAGGTTCCCGATACAGTGCCATCGTCAGCCTGTTTTGAAACAGTGTGAAGATCGGTTTCACCAAAATGCAATTCAACTTTGCAGTCTTCTTTTGTCACAGCTTCATAGTAAGTTCTTACATTTAAGGCGCTGGCATTATGGTCCAGAATTGTTTTTAGATTAATATTTGGCTCATAGCATGAGATTGAAGCTGTAGGAAAATGCCGCCTTGCAGCGATGGCAAAAATCCCCTGGTTTGCACCTACATCAACAATGTTCTGAATATTTTTCAGCTTATTTTTTAGTTCAGTCAAACGGTAACAATCCTGCAGGCAGATTTGGTCAAACTCATATAAAAATTCCCTGCTGGTAGCATTCGGGAATTTTATTTGAATGCGCTGGCCATGTATCAAAAGTGTACCTGGAAAAATAAAATCTGTGCTCCTGCGGTACTTAACTCCATAAGCTGCCCACTGCAATCTTTTTTTTTAAGCCACTTATTTTTCGTTTAAAAAAATTCATTCTTCGTCCATGCGCTTTTTTCGCTTATCCGTTGCAAAGCATGAAGCAAAGCTTAAAGCCGCATTTATCGGCTGGGCCTGTTGACTTTTCGTTTTTTTGAACAAATTTTTGTTCATTGCTTCCCGCAAATTATTTCCAATTGCCTTTGATAATTACCGCACCATAATTACTTCCTGACGCAAAAGCCATGTCGGTTCCATTATCATAAATAGTAAAAGGACATACATCATCTATATAATCGTGCGTTATCGATCCAATCTTATTATTCAGTGCAAGTTGGAAAGAATATTGGGCCGGGGTGAAAAGAGAACCCTTGATCTCGAAATTAATTTCTTTGCCATACTGCCCGTTATCCTGGAGCTGTAATTCTTCCACATACTTATTCACTGTGAACACCCTTCGTTTCTCATGATTGATCATTGCAATCCCAAGGTTGAGCGCCGGCACTTGCTTCTTTACTGAAAACCGGATATTCACAAGTACATCATCATCAAAAGCAAACTGGGTACATGGTTTTCCATTTGAATCCATGAGACTCACTGCATCAAAATGAATATCCTTATTTTTTTTATTTTGATTGTTGAAACTTACCGCAGCCGCCGATGGATCACTGAAATATTTTTTTATTACATCAGATGAACTTGCATCCATCACAAGTTCGCCGGCATTCAGCAGCAGTCCCCTGTTACAAAGTTGACTGATGATTCCAAGATTATGGCTTACAAACAATACGGTTCTGCCTTCATTCCTGCTCACGTCTTCCATTTTTCCAAGGCATTTTTTCTGGAACTGTGCGTCCCCCACTGCCAATACCTCATCAACAATCAATATCTCAGGTTCCAGATGAGCTGCAACGGCAAAGGCTAAACGCACATACATTCCGCTGCTATACCTCTTAACAGGTGTATCCAGGAATTTTTCAATCTCGGCAAAATCAACAATTGCGTCAAAATGCCTTTTTATCTCGCTCTTTTTCATTCCCAGGATTGCGCCATTCAAAAAAATATTTTCTTTGCCGGTCAATTCAGGATGAAAACCAGTACCTACTTCCAGCAAAGAAGCCACCCTCCCTTTAATTTTCACAGCCCCGGATGTAGGTTCAGTGATGCGGGATAATATCTTGAGCAACGTGCTTTTTCCTGCCCCGTTTCTTCCTATGATACCAACCCTGTCCCCTGGCTGAATTTCGAAATTAATATTTTTAAGCGCCCAGAAAACTTCCTTCGTTGTTTTATCCTCGGTACTCATCCATTTAGGAAATGAAAATAACTTTTTTGCCTTGCTACTGATCACATCCCGTAAAGCTGTATAATTCTCCCTTTTCTCATGAGAAATGATAAAGCTTTTTGAAAGATCATTGATTTTAATAATGGAAGACATGTACTGTAGAAAGAATTGTATGTTAGAAACTTCGCTGCCTAATATCGAAACTTACCTCTTGAGCTATTTGTTTCGATTTGCAATTTTTCTGATTGTTTTGGAGACAGAGGAAGGAATAAGCGGATGATCAAGCCGGGCTCCAATTTTTATTTTTTTTCTGTCATTTACTTTATAAAATTCTTTATAGCGTAAAAACAATTCGTGGTACGCCTTTGCTGTGTGCCTGATATCAAATTGCGCTTTAATCTTTTGTCGGCAATTCAGGCCAAGCCTGTTAAGCAATTCCCTGTCTTTATATAATGTCTCAATTGCATCTGCAAAGCCACGATTATCATTTAACGGTATCCGGTAACCGATCTCATTGTTTACTATATCAGTAATTCCGCCCGGAAGATCGGTTATCACTGGTACAAGCCCCGCACTCATAGTTTCGAGCAGGGATACAGGGGATCCTTCAAATTTAGTTGGAAGCACGAATACATCCATACCAACACAGATTGATAACACCTCGTCATTAGATGCAGGTGACAAAAAATTTACTTTATCCAAAGGGTTCCATTGCTGTTTCAGTTTAGTAAGGTCTGGTCCATTGCCTATACATGTCCATTCAAACTCAACAGACTTAGTTCTCAACAGATCATTGATCAGGGGAATATCGAAAATTCCCTTTGCCGGCACCATTCTTCCGAGGAATAATAACCGTAATGGCTTTTTCTCGTTTGACGGCTGGCGATACTTTACAGGTATCTTAACTCCATGTGGCAGATAAAAAATATCATCTTGTCTTCTTGGAAACAGGGTTATGAGTTCTTTATAAATTGCCGTGTTATGACAGATAAAAACATCAGAGACATGCCCATACTTTTTTGCAAGTCCAACATTCCAGTTATCATGTACCAATTGAAAAGTCGTTTGTTTCACGGGGTAATGATCAAGCACCCACATCTCCTTTTCATAATTCAATACCAGGGCGCCTTCCCCGCCTGGTATTATTTTATGCAGCTTTTTAATCATTGCGTAGAAATTCCCAAGCTCGCTGAAATTAAAAAAAATTTCCTCATCAACCGGGAAGCAAATGCCTGCCCTGGATAGCTGCCACTCCTCAGCATCAATATGTATCGCTGTTTGCCTTACTCCCTTTGGGGCGTTTGATGCAAGATTGTAATTCAAAGAGGTAACGCCTCCAAGCTTATTGTCAAGAAAATAAATAATATTCACAATACTCTATTTCGATGTGCCGGACTGCAACAACCATGCGGCAACGTTATGTATCCCATTTTGTAGGTTCACTGTTGGTAAAAAGCCCAAAGCATTTATACGGGAAATATCCGCTTTCCAGTTTCGTGGGTCCCCGGTCCTTGTTTGATTATTAAAAATGATCTTTGTAGAACCCGGCAAATTATCAAAAAGCAGCTGCACAACATCCCTGATATATGTTTCTTCACCTGAAGCGATATTGTATATCTCTGCTTTCATTGGAGCTTTGGCAAGTATAAGTTCCATGCAACGAACCACATCATCTATATAAATAAAATCCCTGCTCTCTTCTCCTGTTCCCCATAATTCGATCGTGGAAGCGTCATCAAGATACTTTTGGAATATATCCCAGAATAATTGTTTTTTTAATCCGGCACCATAGATAGAGAATGGACGGGTAATGGCAACAGAAATACCATACAAACAATGATATTCTTTACAAAGTTGCTCAGACATTAATTTATGCCATCCATAAGGGGAGAGCGGTTTGCAGGCTATCTCTTCACTTACTGGTAAATTTTCAGGATCGCCATACACAGCAGCGCTGGAAATGTGAACGTATTTGCATGCACTATTGTGCTTACGAATTGCATCAAGTATTCTCGCAGTGTCAAACGTATTCTTTTCAAAGTCTTCCAACGGATGAGTTACTGAATGACTCACATTTCCACTGCCCGATGCATTGATACAGGCATCGTATCTTTCCTGATCAAAGATTTCGTCAAATTGCCCTTTTAGTTTTGATATTCTATGATAATCATAAACAAAAGAGGGTTTTTCATGAAGATCACAGCCCGATACGTCCCACGATCTGGATTGAAAAAAGCGAACCAGGTGGCTCCCGATAAACCCTTCAGAACCTAAAATAATTATCTTCATTTATACTAATGAATCCCCCTGAATTTATTTGTTCGCAACAAAGATTGAATAACCCCTTCAGCATCGAATTTTTTTATTTCCATGGTATTAACATCAATTACATTCGTGCCATGAATGCTACGTATCTTATCCATGCCTCTTTGCGGCTCCCCGTTTTTTCTTGATTCGGAAAATACTGAAAAATTATATCCCGCTTCAACCGACTTCTCTTTTATAGGAGATACACTGCTAAACTTATTATGGATAAAATAGGCATTGTTACCAGCACTGTTGCAACCAATGAAAAAATATCCGGATTCCGATGCAAGTTGATAAGCTGCTTGAAGCGATGTGCCATAAAAGCTAAATGGGGTTTTGCCCCCTCTCACAAATGAAGGATCATATTCTATTGTGATTGCATCCTCAAATCCAAATAAACAGTTGTATTCGCAAATAATAATATCCGGCTCAAATGACGTTATCGCTTTCCAAACCCAATAATCATTGCCATCTATATCAATGCTTAATATAGCAAGCTCCTTATTAAACCCTGATTCTCTTAATATGCCATCAATGTTTTCTTTTGTTATGAATGATTGTTTCGCCCTAAGGTCAAAGTAACCATATATGTTTTCATTTTTAATGGCCTGGACATTTTCCTCACTACCATCAATAACAAATCCCGACCAATAATTACTCACCAAAAGAAATCTAGTATTTGCCTCGCGATAATTTTCAACGCCAAATTCTATGAACGTTTTATTTTTAAGTGGAAGCTTATTCACGAGGTACTGGATGATACCGTCATCCCCAAATTGAGAAAACACCTGGAATTCTACTTCTGAAAGGTTGCTGATTTCTAACTTCTGATTATTTAAGTTGGCCTGTATTTGTCCAAGATTTACTTTGGAATGCTTATAATCATTGAGCTCGCGTTGATGCAACAGGTCAATTTTCCGGTGGCTTACAAGACTTTCTTTTAAAGCATGTTTAAATTTTTTGATCATTGTCTTGATTGAAATATTTTAGTTTCGGCAAATCAAAGCCTCAGCAACTTACAGCTCTGCTATTTTTGTAAGAATGGCGGGACGAGAAAAAATGGATACTTATGCCTTCACCTCTGTCCATGGTAAAGGAAAATACAAATTTCCCCACCTGTTATCAGCTGGCATATGCGAGCTCTCAAGTATACCCTCTATAGCTGTCAACGGGAAATGATTCACTACATCATAAAATTCCGATTTATCGGGTTTGAAAACTGCTATACTAATAAGGTATTCACCGGTTCTCATTTTTGGAAGGTCTACCCTTACAGAAAATTCGAAGTAATCGTCTTTACTAACCGGTTGCTGAATATCTGATAATTGTGTACAAAACAACGGTTGTTGTTTATGATTTTCAATTGCAATGCTAAGATCAAAATTCAGTTTCTCCGTAGGTTGTATTCCCATAACAATATCAAATGACTCGCCCTGTTTTAACCCCTTTACCAGCTTGCCATCTTTTTTAACCTGCAACTTTACAATTTTTGCTTTTTTGTTCCCCTGCCTGTCTTTAAACTGATCTATATTCTCCGTGCTGTCAAACGTATTGAGGTATGAGTCAATGATCTTACCGGTCGTTCCAATATTGAATATGCTACCATCCTTTAAATAAATACATTTATTCGTAAGTGTTTCGATTGCGTCCATCTGGTGACTGACAAACAAAACTGTTCTTCCCTCATTTTTACTGACATCCTCCATTTTACCAAGGCATTTTTTTTGAAAAGCAGCATCACCTACCGCCAACACTTCATCCACAACAAGAATTTCAGGCTCAAGATGCGCCGCAACGGCAAAGGCTAGCCGCACATACATGCCACTGCTATATCTTTTAACAGGTGTGTCCAGAAATTTTTCTATTTCTGCAAAAGAAACGATCTCATCAAATTTTTGCCTGATTTCATGCCGCTTCATTCCGAGAATTGCCCCATTTAAAAATATATTTTCCCTGCCGGTTAATTCGGGGTGAAAGCCCGTACCCACTTCTAATAATGAGGCAACACGCCCCCGTATTCGGATGGTACCTGCAGTGGGCTCGGTGATCCGGGATAAAATTTTCAACAGTGTGCTTTTTCCCGCACCATTTCTACCGATGATCCCTACTCTTTCGCCCTTGAAAATTTCGAAACTAACATCTTTTAATGCCCAAAATTCCTCCTTGAAAGTTTTGGCAGGAGCATTTGCATTTCTACCGGAGAATACCTTTTTCACACCGTTGCTCATTACATCACGCAGAGCAGTATAGCGTTCCTTTCCCTCATGAGCAATCATGAAGCTTTTGGAAATTGAATCAGCTTTTATTATGGGTAACAACCTTACTAACGATTTCTAATAACGAAATAAAAACTGCCCTAAATATTATCTGCAAATGTTTTTTCCATTCTGCGGAAATAATATATACCGAGCCACAAAAATAACAGCGTGATAAAAACCGATACAAGAAATGACTGCCAATGCATGCTATCTCCTAATATACACCACCTGAACCCATCGATGATTCCGACCATGGGATTCAGAGAGTAAAGTATTTTATATTTTTCATCAATATTAGCACTACTAAATCCTACCGGGCTGATGTACAACCCGAACTGAACTATAAAAGGAATTATGTAGCGGAAGTCGCGATACTTCACGTTTACTGCTGTTAGATACAAGCCAATACCGAATGCGCATGTAAAAGAGAGTAATATGAAAAGCGGTAAAAAAATAATATGCCACGACGGCAAAAAACCATACCATACACAAAAGCCAAGCAGAATGACAAATGAGATTGCAAAATCCACCAGGCTTGTGATCACAGAACTTGCCGGAATGATCATCCTTGGGAAATACACCTTGGTAATCAGGTTAGCATTTCCAATCAGGCTCGAACTGGATTCACTCAACGCATTGCTAAAAAACTGCCAGGGAAGCATACCTGCAAATACCATTAAAGCATAGGGCACGCCTGGTGGGCTGTCGAGCTTGGCTATACGTTGAAAAACCACAGTAAAAATTATAGTGGTGAGTAGTGGGCGAATGATACTCCAGGCAGCACCGATGACGGTTTGCTTGTAACGAACTTTTATATCACGCCAGCTAAGGATGTAAAAAAGCTCCCGGAATCTCCATAGGTCCTGCCAGTAATTTTTTCCGGCCCTTCCAGGTGCAATTATAAGATCCCATTGCTCATCCTCTTCTTTTAAATTTGTAGTGTTAGTGTTCATTCTATATTTAATACCGTTGAGTAATTGGAATTCCTGCTATGCCCGTACTTTTTCTATAATGCTATGCAGTTTCTTTTTATATTGCTCGTAACCAAATGTCTCCATTAGTAACTCCCGGTTTGGGATAAACGCCTTTCGATTTGACAATACCCTGGCAATACTTTCACGAATAGCTTCTACGTCAAGTGGATCTGTTAGAATACCAAGTTTGCCATTACACAGTGCGTCCACCGATCCATCCTTGTTACCTGCAATTACAGGTATACCATAATACATTGCTTCTATAAAAACGATTCCAAATCCTTCCTGGAGGCTGGGCATCACGTAAACATCTGCAATAGCAAAATGTGCAGCAAGTTCATCGTCAGGAATAAACCCGGCTATTATTACGTTATCCTTCAATCCAAGTTTTCCAACCAGGCTTTCAACGTGTTGTCTTTCTTGTTCGTCATAACCTCCCGCCAGTAAATAACGAATTCCCGGGTCTGTTTGCCTTAATGCCACCATTGCTTCCAAAACTTTGTCATACCCCTTATATTTTTCCTGGGAGGATAGCCGTGACAGCGTAAAGAGTACTTTACTATTCTCCGTATAACCGTATCTTGAACGCAATCGTTGAATCTCGGTTTCGCCAGGAATTGCGGGAAGATAGGGATCAATGCAATTATTAAGCACCGTGCATTCTGTACGGGTAAAATGATGCAATTCCAACATTTTATTCAAGGTGAAGTGGCTAACAGGCACAATATGATCGCAGCATTTCATCATCTTTCGTTTCCTGATACTCATGGCTCCCCAGACTTCGATTCCGTGGGCGAACATGATTATACGGGTTGCAGGCGCCCATTTCTTAATAAGCCACGCTACAAGAACAAGGTTTACATGACTCAATATAACAGTATCGCATGAACGGGATTTTTGCAGAGAAGCAAGTATGAATTTTATCCTGGAACCGCCGAAGCCACGAAATATTTTAAAGGGAAAATACTTGTTGTTAAATGCATCAACTTGCCTGTCGTGCATACAAAATATTGCAGCACGCTTGCCTCCTGCCGTGCTCATTTCCGAAATCGCTTTTCCTGCCAGGCGGCAAACTTTTTCTATACCTCCAGTAGCACCAAAGACCCTTAATGAAAGAAAGAGAATATTGTTTTGCATTTTCGGATTGAAAGCCGGATCGTGTTTTTTAGGAACTGATGTTACGGCTTTGAAGCATGAAGGCCTTTTTGCCAGGCACTGTTACCTCACAGAAAGTACTCCTGGGCGCAAACAGCAGTAATTGACCATTACTTGCAAATATTGTTGTGGATTTCTTATTCCTTGCTGCTATACCTGTATGACCGCATAATTCCTGCTTTCAACATGATTGGTATAATAATAATAATTCTTTTCGAAATTATTGTAGGTGGATGCGAGACCCTCTTCGAGATCAATAACTGACTTCCAGCCCAGCGTTTTGATCTTATCAACATTCAATAGTTTACGCGGAGTGCCATCGGGTTTCGACTCATCAAAAATGATGTTGCCCTGGTAATTTGTGATTTTCTTAATCAGCGTGGCCATCTCCTTGATCGTGTGATCCAATCCGGAACCTACATTGATGATTTCAGGTGATTCATAACGTTGCATCAAAAAGTAACAGGCCATTGCTGCATCATCCACATGTAAAAATTCCCTTCTTGGTTTGCCTGTACCCCAAACAGTCACCGTCGGATCATTATTTAATTTTGCTTCATGAAACTTGCGCAATAACGCAGGGAGGACATGTGCATTTTGCAAATTGTAATTGTCTCCCTGGCCGTAAAGGTTAGTTGGCATCACGCTGATAAAACGGCATCCATGCTGGCGATGATAAGCCTGGCACATCTTGATACCCGCAATTTTTGCAATGGCATAAGCATCGTTGGTAGGTTCGAGGAACCCAGTCATCAGGTAATCTTCTTCAATGGGTTGGGGAGCATTTTTTGGATAGATACAACTGCTTCCGAGAAACAATAGTTTTTCAACACCGCTCTTATAGGCGGAATGAATTATGTTGTTTTGAATAGCCAGATTATCAAAGATAAAATCTGCAGGGTAGGTTTGGTTGGCCATGATACCGCCGACTTTAGCAGCTGCAAGAAAAACATAAACAGGTTGTTCGTTTTCAAAAAATTCACTCACCATTCTTTGATTCCGCAAATCCAGTTCGTCAGAGGTTCGGGTTACAATCCTGCTATATCCTTTTTTTTTCAGTAATCTTATTATTGCGCTGCCAACCAAACCGGTATGGCCGGCAACATATATTTTATCCGTAATTTTCATGAACGAGAAGTTAAGATTACTAATTTTTTCCCTGGATTTCTATGTAAAAGTATCAATATTCTTTAAATAAGTCCAACAGGTTCGAGATTATTTTTATCAAACAAAGCGCTCAGTTGGATCCCCATACTGTCGATTTTCACCCTTGCACGGCTCCCGGTTACTTCAATAACTATACCACGATAATTCATCAGGACTCCTTGTTTGATTAGTACTTTTGTATTTACATTCAATTGCTTGTCAACTACTTCCACATTACTAAATTCCTGTAAAAATCTCCGAATGGTATTTATCTCCGTTTCCTGTATACGAGCTGGCTTGCCTAACCAATAAACGAAATTAATGATCCCATCGATCTTCTTAATATCCCATTTTGTTGATTCAGTCACGTTCAGAAATACGTAGCCTTTAAACAAGGGCTCCAGCACCAGCTTTTTCCGGTCACTCCACTGCTTTAATACCCGATTTAGCGGACAATAGTGTTCAATCCCCTTTTGAAGAAGTATGGAAGCCACTTTTTTTTCCCACCGTGGCCTCGTGTAAACGACATACCAATGCTTATTTTCTTCCGTCACAGGCAAAGCTTCGCTGGTCCTCAGCTACACGATTTTAACTGAAGACTTTTTTATTAAAAATATATAAGACTCTTACTTTATTCTAAACAACTTTTTTAAAGCGCCTTTTATGTTCCAAAGGTTTTTAAATCCTGGCTGATGTTCATCTGCTACATAGTAACTTCCTTTTTCATTGCCATAACCATAACCGTAACCATAACCGTAACCGTAGCCATAACCATAGCCATTTCCATATCCTCCAAACCCATAATTGAATATAGATATGCCCCGGGGCTTTATCCCATTAAATACAATAGATATATTATTGAATTTCTTTTCCCGCTGAAACCCATCGATCATGCGCATAAATACATTTGGAGTTACATTATGCCTCACCACAAATATGGTCGTTTGAGCATAGCTGGTTAAGAGTTGTGCATCCGTCACCGGTCCGATAGGTGCTGTATCTATGATAATATAATCAAAACGCTTATTCAATTCCTTCATCATCATTG
>JBDSBG010000176.1:0-6057 GCA_039921685.1 Ferruginibacter sp. | reverse complement strand
CATGCTGCGTTTATGATCATTTATGCACAGGGACTGGCTATGTTGCAAAAAGCTTCGGAAACTTATAAGTATAACACGGATATTGCATCGGTTGCATCAATATGGCGTGGAGGATGTATCATACGTGCAGCCATGCTCGAAGATATAACTGCCATATTCAGGAAAGACCCGGGCCTGAAAAATCTACTACTGAAGGAACCTGTGGCCGCAACCGTTGGTAAGGAAGTATATTCATTGAGAGGGATACTGAAAGCTGCCATTAACAATGGGATCCCTGTACCATCATTCTATTTATGCAACAGTTATTTTGAAAGCTATCACAGTGCATGGTTGCCTGCGAATCTAATACAGGCACAACGCGATTTTTTTGGTGCACATACCTACGAGCGTGTGGACAAACCCGGAACTTTTCATACAACCTGGAATCAAATCATTCAATAAAATAAAAATGGAAGCAGGAACAAAAACAAACCCCACCATTATTGCCATTTTTGGTGGAACAGGAGACCTTACCTGGCGCAAATTAATTCCAGCATTATACAATCTGTATTTGGATAATTGGCTCAACAGCAAATTTTCGATCATCTGCATTGGGAGGCAGGAGATGACGATTGAAGATTTTATAAAAAAATTACACGATGGAATAGACCAGTTCTCAAGAAGAGGCAAGGCCAAAGAAAATGAATGGGAGCCATTTTCCAAAATGATCTCTTATCAAAGGGGAGATTTTGATGATCCGAATGTTTATTCAACACTGAAAGAAAAAATAGATATTTTTCAAAAGGAAGCCACCTGCGACGTGAATAAAATATTCTACATGGCTGTACCGCCTCAATTTTTTGAGTTAATCGCAACCAATATTGGTACAGCCGGACTGGCAGAAGACAAGGCTTTTGCGAGGCTTGTAATCGAAAAGCCATTTGGCACTGATCTTAAAAGCGCCCAGAAACTAAACGTCGTCCTTCTGAAAATATTTGATGAAACGCAATTGTATAGAATCGATCATTACCTCGGCAAAGAAACCGTTCAGAATATTCTTGCATTTCGTTTTGCCAATGCCTTATTTGAACCAATCTGGAACAGGAACTATATTGATCATGTACAGATCACCGTTGCTGAAAAGCTTGGTGTGGAAAGCCGTGGGAATTATTACGAGATCAATGGCGCACTGAGGGATATGATACAAAATCATTTACTCCAGCTACTCTGCCTTATTGCGATGGAACCACCGGTATCTTTTAATGCAGATGAAGTACGGAACCGTAAAGTAGATGTACTAAGGGCATTAAGAAAAATAAAAAAGGAAGACGTGCACAATTTTGCTGTCCGCGGTCAATATGATGCCGGCTGGATAGACGGGCAAAAAGTAAAAGCTTACCGGCAGGAACCAGATGTTGCGCCTGAATCGCACACTGAAACTTTTGCCGCAATAAAATTTTTTATTGACAACTGGCGCTGGAGCAATGTTCCTTTTTATGTTCGCACCGGCAAACGCATGAACGAATCCATATCAGTTATAACGATTCAATTTAAACCTGCTCCGCACCAAACCTTTCCGGATGAAGCTACAGAGAACTGGCAGCCAAACAGGATGGTACTCAACTTACAACCGGACATGGGTATACGCATTCGCTTCCAGGCCAAGAAACCGGGCTTACAGATGCAACTCAACCCGGTGGATATGTTGTTTAACTATAGTGACACCTATACAAGCGGTACACCCGAGGGTTATGAAACGTTACTGCTGGATGTAATAGAAGGCGATGCCACTTTATTTATGCGTGCCGACCAGGTTGAAGCAGCCTGGGAAATCCTGATGCCGATACTGAGTACATGGAATGCAAATCCATCGGTTAACTTTCCAAATTATGCTGCAGGATCACATGGACCCGAAACCGCTGAGGGCCTTATAGCAAAAGATGGCAACAACTGGATCGTAATGCCATTTCAAAAAAAGGAGAATGAATAAGACGCATATTTTTGATGATGTTGATGCTGTTTGCAAAGCAGCAGCAGATCATATTGCAGCACTTTCAAAAATAATAATTTCTAAGAAAGGTAAATTCACGATCGCACTTTCGGGTGGCAATACACCCCGTAAACTTTATGAATTACTGGCAGAACCATCATATGTAAATGCAATGGACTGGAAAAATATCTTCGTTTTCTGGAGTGATGAAAGATGTGTGCCGGCAACAAATGAGAACAACAACAGCCACATGGCATTTAGCAGCCTCCTGGATAAAATACAAATACCTGCGGAAAATATTTTTCCTATACCCGTACATTATGAACCGGCGAAAGCCGCCTCTTTGTATGAACAGAATTTACAATCGTTTTTTAAAGCAGAAGTTCCGGTATTCGACCTCATATTACTTGGAATTGGCGACAACGGCCACACGGCATCGTTATTCCCCCATTCTTCGATACTAAGTGAAAAAAAGCATATTGTAAAAGAAGTTTTCGTTGAAGAACTAAATACCTATAGGATTAGCTTTACCAGCGGCCTGATCAATAATGCTGCTCATATTTTATTTCTTGTAACTGGCGAAGCAAAAGCTGAGATCGTTAAGATTATTTTTTCGGGTACCGCCGATTTTGAAAAATACCCCGTGCTATTGATTCGCCCTGTAAACACGAACAATAATTGGTATCTTGACCGTGCAGCAGCTTCACAATTAAAAAAACAATAATGGCTGATTTAAAAAAAAATAAAACCTGCAGGAAGGAAATCCTGTACATCAATTCATCTTATAAACCCTGACCCATGTTCATAACAGCAATCGAAAGAGTAGGCCAATTCACCCGCCCCATTCACACGCTCATGCGAACTTATGGTGGAAAACAATTGTTGCCGGGCGCCGCAACCATTTTCTTTGTAAATGATAATGGATATGCCATTACCTGTAAGCATGTAGTGGAATTATTACTTGCCTCTGAAAAGATAAACAGCAACTATAATAACTTTAAAAAAGAAAGGCAGGCATTGCCTCAGGATGGTAAATTAAAAACTGCAGTCAAAGGATTGGAGTTGAAGTATAAATTTAATCCCGATACCACTATCCAGGTAAAAAATAATTTTGTTGATTCAGTGGATAAGATGAGTGGCTTCACCTGCCATGCGCACCCTACCCTCGACCTGGCAATCATTAAATTCAATGATTTTGGAAAGATCCATTATACCGATTGCGCAAAATTCTTAAGGGATGGCGCTAATATTAAACAGGGGAAATTTTTATGCCGCCTTGGTTTCCCGTTCCCGGAATTTACCAATTTTACTTTTAATGCGCTCACGGATGATATTGAATGGACCAGCACAGGTGTAAATGTATCACCCAGGTTTCCGATAGAAGGAATGGTAACCAGGTTTTTGGCCGATCAGCAACAGGGATTGTTTGGAATAGAAATGAGCACCCCCGGACTCCGTGGCCAAAGCGGCGGGCCCTTGTTTGACGAAAAAGGAACTGTATGTGGCATGCAATTCTCAACCAAACATTTACACCTTGGCTTCGATCTTATTGACAAAGAGATCATGGTAAACAACGGCGTGAAAAAAGTTTCGGATTATTCTTTCATACACCTTGGGCAATGCATACATGTAAATGCGATCAAGGCATTTTTGAAGGAGCATAAGGTGGATTTTTATGAAGAGGATTAGCGGGTGAATGGTGAATAGTCAATGGTGAAAACACAAAATCTATACGCGTTCCTATACAATGAATTTATATTGGAAAAATTAATCCGCCTCTTTCCGGATAGATTCGGGATATCAGAAGAAACCTCCTATTTTCACCATTGACCATTCACCATTCACTATTATCTTTGTTCCATGTTACAAATAAGCAAACGCGGCCACGAAATGCCCGCATCCCCGATCCGCAAATTGGTTCCTTATGCCGAAGCTGCAAAAAAGAAGGGCGTGAAAGTTTATCACTTAAATATCGGCCAGCCTGATATCGAAACACCAAAGCAATGCCTGGATGCAGTAAAGAATTGTAATATCCATGTGTTGGAGTACAGTCATAGTGCAGGTAATGAAAGTTATCGCAAAAAATTAGTGGAATATTATGCAAAAAATAAGATTGACATTACCCATAACGATATCATCGTAACAACAGGTGGAAGCGAAGCCATCCTTTTTGGTTTTATGGCCTGCCTGGATGCAGGAGACGAAGTAATAATCCCAGAGCCGTTTTATGCTAACTACAATGGGTTTGCAATACAGGCTGATGTAGTTGTGAAGCCAATCATGAGTAAAATTGAAACAGGTTTTGCATTACCGCCTATTGAAGATTTTGAAAAAGCAATTACTCCAAAAACGAAAGCGATCGTTGTTTGTAATCCAAACAATCCAACCGGCTACTTATACAGTGCTGCAGAAATGGAAACATTGAAGCAGATTGTTTTAAAGCATAACCTCTTTTTATTTGCGGATGAGGCTTACCGTGAGTTTTGCTATGAGGGCACGCATACAAGCGCCATGCATTTAAAAGGTGCAGAGCAAAATGTGATTTTGATGGACACGATCAGCAAACGCTATAGTGCTTGTGGTGGACGTATCGGTGCTTTCATTACAAAAAATAAAGAAGTATTAAATGCTGCGATGAAATTTGCACAGGCAAGGTTGAGCCCGCCTTTTTACGCACAGGTTTTGGGTGAAGCTGCTGTTGATCTTCCAGACAATTATTTCGATACTACAAAAGCCGAATACAAACTTCGCCGCGATACACTGGTGAAAAGGCTGAATGCTATTCCAGGTGTATTTTGTCCCAATCCCGGTGGTGCTTTTTATGCCATGGCGAGGCTACCCATTGACGATAGTGATGTTTTTTGTCAATGGCTGCTTGAAAAATTTGCACACAATAATGAAACGGTGATGCTTGCACCTGCTACAGGTTTTTACAGCACCCCTGGGTTTGGAAAGAATGAAGTGAGGCTTGCTTATGTACTGAATGTAGATTCAATCAATAAAGCAATGGATTGCCTGGCTGCAGCATTGGAAGTGTACCCGGGTAGAAAAAATCCTGTTGGCAAAGTGGAGATGGCTACCTTGTAATTTTTGTATCCCATTTTACGGCTGCTACAAAATATACTTCAATGCTTTGGATTTTTCCTTCTTGCTTTGCGAGGAAAGAAGTTTCGTCTTATACCAATTAAATTAAAACTGCGCCACCCAAGAATTGTCAGGCTTCTAAAGGTCAAGTATTAATTCCTTATTGATATTAAACAAGTCTTCCCATAAAAGCAAAAAAACTCAAAGACCGGCGATAAACATTTTAAAATAAAAAAGTTATGTTTTTTGCAGAGTCCCTTGAGGGAATGCATCGAAATAAAATATTTTAAAAATTCAGCTTATTTCTTTCTATTCGCTCTCTTGCTGCTATTAAAATGCTGTGTATCTTTTTTTCCAACTGTTTTTTGGAAGGTAGTTCTGTCCAATATTCCGCTACCATAATTCCATCTTTATGCATTTCCAGTAATTCTATTTGTTCTCTGCTGCTTTCTGCACAAAGTATTAATCCCACCGGCGACAATTCCCCTTCCTGTTTATCATATTTATCCAGCCATTTCAAATAAAGTTCCATTTGACCTTTATACTTCGCTTCAAATTTTCCCAGTTTAAGTTCTATAGCTACAAGGCGTTTTAAATTACGATGATAAAAGAGCGGGTCTAAATAAAAATCTTCCCCATCTATGATCATTCGTTTTTGACGTTCTATAAAGGCAAAGCCTTTTCCCAATTCTAAAATAAAGGCTTCTAAATCCCTTAGAATAGCCACTTCCAGATCCTTTTCTAAATAAGTGCTTTGCAGTTCCAAAGAATCGAGTAAATAAGGATCTTTAAAGGTGTTATGAATAACCGGATCAATAGAGCTGTTTTGCAAATTTGCAATGGCTGTTCGTTCGAATGCTTTTAAACTTATTTGTTTCCGCAGTTCCCTTTTACTCAACGATTCTGTCATTGCTTTTTGAGCATAAAATATTTTGGCTTCCTTGTTTTTTAAAGGAATAAGGATGAGGAAATGTGACCAGCTTAATTGTCGTGCCAGTGGAACG
>JBDSBG010000175.1:0-14138 GCA_039921685.1 Ferruginibacter sp. | reverse complement strand
ATTTAATATTTGCTTCGCAAATATTGCGGATTATTATGCGATGCAAACTGTAGTGAATTTTTAAATGATTGCAAGAAGGATTTCATGTGCTTTTACGAAGGAAAAGGATTAGTTGCGAATCCGAATTTTTTTGGAACAAAAAAATAAATCCGTGTTTATCCGCCCAGTCCGTATCATCCGTCTTCCAATCATAGCGGTCGATAAAAAATGCAAAAAAAAATAGTGTTATGAAAATTAAAATGATCCTTCCTGCACTAACGGAAGCGAAGAGCCCTTTTTGGCGGCCAATAAAATACTCCTTGTTTCCGCCATTGGGACTGGCAACGCTTGCCGCCTATTGTTCTGAATCGGATGAAATAGAGTTGCAGGATGAACATGTGGAAGAATTGACAACAGATGATTCACCTGACCTGGTATTGATACAGGTTTATATAACAAATGCTTTCCGTGCGTATGACCTGGCAGATCTCTATCGGAGCAAAGGAGTATATGTAATACTTGGTGGTTTACATGTTTCTTCTTTGCCCGATGAGGCCAGGATACATGCCGATACTATTTTTATTGGCCCGGGTGAAGATACTTTCCCTGTCTTCCTGGAAGATTTTAAAAACCGGGCCGCAAAGAAGGAGTATGTAAGTACAAGAAGAGACATCCAGGATGTTCCTCCGATCAGGCGTGATTTGATCAAACGTAATTTATATTTGGTGCCGAATTCTATCGTTGTTTCAAGAGGTTGCCCGCATCATTGCAGTTTTTGTTACAAAGACGCTTTTTTTGAAGGAGGCAGGTCCTTCTATACACAACGGGTAGACGCTGCATTGGCAGAAATTGACAGGTTGCCCGGCAGGCACCTTTACTTTTTAGATGATCATCTCCTGGGTAATCAAAAATTTTCGTCTGCTTTATTTGAAGGAATGAAAGGAATGAACCGGGTTTTCCAGGGCGCATCTACGATTGATGCAATACTTCGTGGGGATCTCATAGAGAAAGCTGCAGAAGCTGGCATGCGGTCGGTGTTTGTGGGATTTGAAACATTGAGTAATTCCAATCTTCAGCAAAGCAATAAGAAACAAAATATTGGTAAGGATTACAGGGAAGCGATCGATCGTTTACACTCATTGGGAATAATGATAAATGGAAGTTTTGTTTTTGGCCTTGATGAAGATAAAAAAGATGTTTTTAAAAGAACAGTTGACTGGGCAGTTGAAAGTGGGTTGACAACTAGTACATTTCATATCCTTACCCCATACCCCGGCACAGCATTATACAAGAGTATGGAACAACAGGGCCGGTTGCTTCATAAAAACTGGGACCAGTATGACACGAGGCAGGTTGTTTATAAAACTGTCGGGTTGAATGCAAAAGAGTTAAAAGAAGGATATGATTGGGCATACAGGTCTTTCTATAGCTGGTCAAATATTTTAAAGGCCAGCATGCAGCATGAAGACATTAAGCATAAGCTCAAACATTTTGGTTATGCAGGGGGTTGGAAAAAATTTGAGCCTCTCTGGAATTTTATGATCAAAACACAAGGATTAAATAAAATGCTTCCCTTGCTTGAAACAATATTATCAAAAACAGGAAGGCAGGATAAAAAGCAAATGCTGGATTCTCCTTTTCCGGCCATTGCTTAAATCGAAAATAAAAAAATAATTATGGCAACATTCTTCAAATCAATTGGCTTTGCCCTGAATGGTATAAAGGAATGCGTTAAACACGAAATGCATTTGAAAGTGCATCTTTTTTTTACCCTGCTGGCAGTCATAGCAGGGGTTCTTTTAAAGATCAGTGATCTCGAATGGATTGTTGTATCTATTTGCATCGCTGCAGTATTGGCCACCGAATTAATAAATACTGCAATAGAAGCATTGTGCAATATTGTTCACAAAGAAAATCATCCTGGAATTAAACTGGTAAAGGACATGGCTGCAGCTGCGGTTTTAATAACGGCAGTTGCAGCAGCCCTTTCAGGTGGAATCATTTTTATTCCGAAAATAATTTTACTTATAAATCAATAAACAATAATGAAGAAAGAACATTCATTCAATCAGCTCCTGGTTATTACTTTCATTTTTATCTGTGTGCTTATTGGGTGCAGGATCATTTACACATCAGGCATGCAGCATGTATTTTTAATATGGAATATTTTTCTTGCATGGATACCATACAGTACGAGCAGTTATTTCACCATGTACGAGAGAAAGCAAAAATGGAAACAACTGTTCTTATTCTGTAGTTGGTTGTTGTTTTTTCCAAATGCATTGTACATCATCACCGACCTGGTTCATTTGCAGGATGGCGGGGATGCGCCGGTTTGGTTTGATGCGATCCTGCTATTCACTTGTTCCATGCTTGGTTTGATCATGGCATTTGTTTCATTAAATAACGCAGAAAAATACCTGGCAAAAAAACTCTCCCGAAGAGCACTGAGCTTCATCATGCCGGTCATTATTTTTATTTCTTCCTTTGGTGTTTACCTGGGCAGGTTTGAACGATGGAACAGTTGGGACATTATACACAGCCCTGTTGCATTAGGTGAAGATGTTCTGACTTTTTTTATTTTTCCGCAACAGCATTTTCGTAGCTGGACCGTAACTATTATACTGAGTGTTTTATTCTACCTGATCTACGCGTTTTCAAAAATATTGCCTGCTGCTTTTCGTCAAAATAAAAATGGATTGTAATGTAACGGGGAGTATTTAAATTGATCTGCCTCAATGATTGGAAGACGGATGAAACGGATGAACGGATGACCACAGATTTTATTTTTTGTTCCAAAAAATACTGACCGCTAGAGTGGGGTTTGGGTAAATATTTTCCGTTTAAAAGTTGGTTTTTTAACAAAATTTAAAATTAGCCCCACTTCAAGTTCTGTAGCTTTTAAATAATTATAAAGTTGTAGTTCATGTTCTCTTATTATTTCTCCCTCTAATACTTTTAATTCCAATATGATCTTATTGTCAACCATAATATCTGTAAAATAATTCCCTACTACCGTATTTTCATAATAAACATCAACAGGTGTTTGTTGTAAACAATAAAATCCTTGTTTTTTAAGTTCAATGATCAATGCATTTTCATAAACTCTTTCAAGAAATCCATAACCTAATTTATTATAAACCGTGTAAAAACACTTAATGATCAGTTCTGTTTTTTCTTCAAATAATAGCATGATTTTTTCTGAGCAAGATAATACGTATGTTCCCACTGCCAGGTGAAATAGACCAATAAAATAACGTATTTCCAACACAAAAATCTGTGCCCACCCGTTCACATTCTTCCAATACCCGGTATAGATAAAAAATCCTTAAAAGGAGATTTCATATTTTAACTTCCTAAGGTTTAATCCGAATTTTTTGGAACAAAAAATAAAATCCGTGGTCATCCGTTCATCCGTATCATCCGTCATCCAATCATAGCGGTAGATGAAAAACCTATAAAAAATTTAAAAATCCAATCCCAACGCAAGATACTTGATTGGCCTGCCACCGAAAACAGTATTCATTGGCCAGCTCATATCGAATTTTATGAAATAGCCCAATAAAGAAGTACGTAGCCCAAAGCCATAACCTCCTACAAATGGACCAATGCCGGGAGCCTTTACTTTTACCTGTACGGGGTCTAAATCACTGCCATAAGTAACTTCGGGGCGCCTCATTTTTTTATATGAGCCATTCCAGGCAGTTCCCAGGTCAGTGAACTGGATCAGTTGCAGGTCGCGAAGGAAAGGATTGTTGATTGTTTTATTGAAAAATGTAGAAATGATCGGAACCCTGAACTCACTGTTAAGCACAATCGCATTATTTCCATTGGCGACATTTTGAATAAAGCCTCTCATATTAACGGCAAGGCTCTGGAACGCATAATCGTTATCGGGAGCAGGCTTGTTATTATTATCAAAATAACGCTGACGCCCGTCTTTTTCGTTCGAGCCAAACATCAGCCATCCGTCTTCCCCGCCTAAATAATAAATGATCTTTTGATTGCCCCAGCTAAAATTGCCGGCCGCTCTTGCAGCCCAGATTAAATTGCGGTAGATGGGATAATAATACCTTCCATCAAAACCGAAATTGAAGGTGTTGTTACCTGTTGAATATTTTGTTTTGCTTACATCGAGGTTGAAATCCATAAACACTTTGTAACGCAACCCGTCCCAGATATTGGTGGCTTCGTTTTGAACATCATCATACACATATTCAAGCCTTGACATCCAATATGTTCTTTTAACATTTTCCACCAATAACCCTATGATATTAGTAGATGAAATCACCTGGTTGTCCGAACGTATTCCTGTTGTTAACCTGATTGCCTTTGTTACATCAAAGGGATACGCAACATTTACCTGGTAAAGATTAGTAAAAACTTTTCCGGGTTCTACATCCACTACTGTGCCTGATGAATCAGCCAAGCCAAACGAAAAGCCCTGAACATTCCTGTAATAAGTCAGCCCCCAATCAATCCTGCGTTTTTTATTCTGATAACTTATCAGCCATTCGTTGTCTTTAAAATTACTGCCAAATTTCAATCCACCGTTTACACTGATATCTTCCAGTAAATCTGAAATACCCATTGTTATTAATCCATTCAAAGGTGTACCGGTGCCCATCTGGATTGGTCCTGCACCGCCGCCATAAGTTTGCAGCGTGTTGAAAAGCGCTGTACTTGTTGGGCCGATTGAAGCCGAAGTTGAAGAGAATTTAAGCGGTTTGTATTTGAATAGTTTTGCAGTCTCAAGTACGCCTGGCTGCTTTTCTGTTATGGTTTCACTTACAGTTGTATTAATGTTTGGCTGGCTACTGTCCGGTTTATCCGGTGGAAATTCTGATTGAAAGAAATCATCTTGCTTTTTTGTACTGTCAGCCGGGTTATTTATTCCGTTAGCAGGAACATTGTTAGTAAGCCTGCTTTCCATCATCAGTTTTTTTGCGTACTCGCTCGGGGGTGCGGTAATGTTCCGCCGGTTAAGCGTATTCTCATCGATCTTAAGTTTATACAATGTCTTTTCATCACTGCTTTGCCGGGTTACTTCACTCACCTGGTTCTTATCACCAGCAATCCTTGATTCAACTACAGAACTTGGATAGTTTGATAAAGGAAATGAATAAGCTGAATCTTCTGATACCGAAACAACAGCCACTGAATCAATATCAGTTTTTTGATAAACCTTTAATGTGCTGTCCACTTCAGCCTGTGAAGGATTTCTAAGTATATCTTCTCCAATCAGGATCAATGTATCAAGCCCTGCTTTTTTTGTTGTGAAAAAACCAGCATAACGGTTACCGATACCGTTTTCATCGCTTATAAATGTGAAATGGTTGGAATTGTATTGTGTTGGAAAACGGGCATCACCGTATTTGAGATTGGTTAGCTGTGTAACCTGGTTCAGCTCGGGCTTATCACCAAAGTCGGTAATTAAAAAAACATTGAAACGATTCTTGCCTGGTAAAACGGTATCTGCAGTTTTTGCAAAAGCAGATGGGCGGTTACTGGAAAAGATGATCCCTGTTTTATTGGGGAATGCAACGAAGGCTGCATCCAAATCATCATACACGTCATTGGTGATTTGTTTCGATTTTTGTTTTGCAATATCATAAGTGTAGATATCTGTATGTCCATTTCTAACAGCAGATAATAATAATGTCTTGCTATCGAGCATGTATTTAATATCCTGCACCTGGTCAAATTCATCGGTAAGGTCGATCCTGATTTCCTTCCAACGGGCAACCACATCATACACAAATAATTTAAGCTTGCCATGCTCAGAATATACCACCGATATTCTTGTTCCTTTCGGGTCCCAGGCCATGAGCGGGTAGCTCGGATTCATTTCTCTTTCACGGGCACGAACGCCATATTTTAAAAGCGTCTTTACTTCATAATCATAATTCAGTATCACACGTACAATTCCTTTTTTGAATTGGGTAACCACGTAAGAATTGTCTCTTTTATTAGGGTTCACATTGAAACGGTAGTAGTTTAGCCTCTTGCTGATGTCGAACCCATCGATATAATTTCCTTTTGGAAAAGCTTTCCTGCGGTTGATGTCTTTGGAATATTTATCATCCTGGTATTCCATGAATTCAACAAGCAGGTCTTTGAATTTCTTTTTTGTTATTTGGAGGCTGGCCTTGTTTATTTTTTTATATACCCTGGCTAAGTATAGAAAATAGGTGACGTTTTCTTTCTTATATTTTTCTTCAATGAAATACCAGAATGAATGTCCGGCGAGAAGGGGTTTTTTAAAAGCAAAGGATGAGAATTTACTGTAATCTCCACTAAGCATATCGCTTTTTAATTCATCGTCAAGATCGGTACTCCAGTTTTCACCGAGATAGGCTACATAGCCATCTGTTAGCCACTTGGGCAGGTCCAACAACGTTTGGTTTCCCGCAACTTCACCAAGGTCATCTCCAAATAAAACATTTTTAGTAATGATATCTGCGATACCCTGGCGCACCTGCCTTTTTAAATTGGCATGATTGGCATCGAAATAAACAACCATTTTATTATTGACAAATGAGGTAGTGCCACCTGTGCTTAAAATATTTGTTTCAAGGCCGATATTAGTTTGCTGCATGTCGGCAAACTCATTGTATAAAATGATATTTGCCCTGCGTTGAAGGCTATATTCCGAGGCAGCTTCAAGCTGTGGTAATTCAGCCTCAGCAAGCTGGACAACAAATTTGGCAAGTTCCTGCCCTTTCTGGTTAAAATAAACATTGAAATTTTTTGTCTGGTAGTACTGCCATTTGAATTTTTTAAATTGCACCCGGTTCTTGCCGAAAGTGACCGCATTTACCTGTGCACGGCCGGCCATTGAACCAAGAATTAAAATAAATAGAATGAAAAATATTCTGCTGAACTTTACCATACTTACTTTGTTGATATTGAGTACTAAATTACTTGATTAAGCTTAATCATTAAAAACATTTTAAAGGCACACATGTTAAAGATAAAATCATTCGAATTTAGTCCCATACAGGAAAATACTTATATACTCTATAACGATCTTTACGAATGCGCCATCATTGATCCCGGTTGTTATTTCGATGATGAAAAGGATAAACTGGCTGCATTTATTACAGAGATGGATTTGAAACCTGTTATGCTGCTCAATACCCATTGCCATCTTGATCATGTTTTTGGGAATAAGTTTGTGGCGGAAAAGTATGATCTGAAACCGCAGATTCATTCAAATGAAAAGCTGGTGCTGGATTATGCACCAATCAGCGCCCTCGGCTTTAACTTGCCGTTCGATAGTTACCAGGGTGAGATCCTTTTTTTGAGCGAAGCAGATATCATCAGGATAGGAGAAGAGGAATTAAAAATATTGCTCACGCCGGGCCACAGCCCAGGAAGCTTGAGTTTTTATTGTGAAAAAGATAGGTTTGTTATAAGTGGCGATGCGTTGTTTTACCGAAGCATTGGCCGAACTGATTTGCCTGGCGGAGATCATGAACTTTTACTGAAAAATATCCGGGAGAAATTATTTGAATTGCCGGATGATACTAAAGTTTACTCGGGCCATGGGCCGGTAACGATGATTGGCGATGAAAAGAAGTTTAATCCTTTTTTACAGTAGAGATCCCACCAAAATAAAAAGCATATCCATGATCGGATGTACTTTTGTTATGATTGGACATTTTATATTGTCCATTTTTTTCAAAATTAATACACTTAATTCCCAACTTCCATATATTTGTGTAATAGTATAAAGATGAGGAAAGGGTAGCCTTGCTGTAGTAAAATGAAGGGACAGTACACAGCAATGGCCGGCATCAGGCAACATTGATCCAGCCAAAAAAGCATACTGCCTGTGACCAAAACAAAACTCAAAATAAAAAAGTCACAAACCTGTGACCAAAAGAAAATTTAAAATAAAAAGGTCACATCACCTGTGACCTAAATGAAATCCAGAAAATTAAAAGTCACAGGTACTTTCAATAGACATCAACAAAGAAAAAGCCCTGCGATGCCCGGATTTCCGCAGTCCTGGTTCATCTCCCACGAGCCGAAGTTCTAAGACCTTAAGATAAGAAACCGTTTGTTAAAAAATGATGATGTTTTTTTTGTATTAGACGTTATTTCGTAATTACTACACCTATTGCGTGCGTTGTTAGTATTTGATATGTTTAGAGAAACCGGGTTAAATACCAGCAGGTGTGGCTAACCTTGTTAAGTCAATTGTTTAGGAGAACGGCTTACAAAGATTGAATATTTTTGTTCAATGAGAAAGGTAAAACAGCATTGGGTTATAAGAAAAACCCCACCTTCTCCCAGGCGGGGCTTTCTATTTTAAACATAACGGAATTAAAATTTAATCAACCTTTTTTTCATTATGTTTTTATCCTGCTTTATTTCTAACATGTAAATGCCCGGGCTAAATGAAGCACCCAATTGCATTGTTTCAAACGGACTTATACTTATTTTTTTAATCATTCTTCCCTGCATATCCAAAACTTTTATTTCCACCCGTTCTTTTTCCATGCTATTTATTTTAAGGTTAAACAGTGTAGAAGAAGGATTGGGAAATATGTCAACAGAAAATGCTTTACTGTTTTCAGCTTCTTTCACTTCCCTCGCAGGTATTTCATCATTACCTTTTGCAAATGATGTTGGGCAGGCAGGCAATTTAACCGGGGTTGAACGAACGGTGCTGTTGCGGCAGTTACTTATGGCAATCACATTTACACTTCCAGTCACACTTGTGTTTGGGTAGAAAACAACAATGCTGGTAGTTCCCTGCCCACTAAAAAGGAGAGCACCGGCCGGTACGGTCCATTGTAAGGATTGTGCATTGGAAGGCATGGCGGCGAGTGTATAACTAAATTTCCTTAATGGGCAGGCCTGCAGCTGTATCACATCAACAACGCCTGGCGTAGCGGGGTATAGTGTACTGATCGCTTTGGTTCTTGCAGCACTTGTGCCGCAGCCATTCGTTGCCGTTACACTGATGCTGCCGCTTGTAAATCCTGCAGGGTATTTGAACGATATTGTTCCCGTTCCCTGTCCTGTTACATTTACGGCTCCTGCAGGTAATACCCATGTATAGCTGGCAATGCCGGCAGTTGCTGCAACGCTATAGGTGGCAAGGATTCCGCCAGGTGCAATGTATGCACACGCATTACCGGGGCCGTTAATAAGGCCCGGGGCTGAGGGAATGATTTTCGTAACTGCCAGGTTACGGAGACTACTAACTCCGCATTCATTGATGGCTTGCACACTAATGGAACCAGTAGTAAATGCTGCCGAGAAGGTTACCAGCACAGTAGTATCATTAGAACCTGTGGCAGGATGGGTAATGTTCATTGTTGAAGTTGAGGCTGTCCATATATAACCTGATGCACCTGCAGCTTTTGGAATGGTATAGCTGATCGCTGTATTGGTTCCGATGGCCGGGCATATATCTGTTGTTGATGCCACAATAGGTTGCGGCGTGGACGGTAACTGGGCTGCCAGGTAAAAGATCTTCGTATTGCTAACATTACATGGCGTAACTGCATAAACCCTGATTTGTTTATCAGCGCTTGCTGTAAACCCTGAACCAAAGGTTAGGAAAATAGTATTGGTTCCTTGCCCGGATACGAGTGTACTTGAAGCTGGTACTGTCCACACATAACTGGTAGCATTAGAAACTGGAGCTATGCTGTAAGCAATCTGTGTAGATGTGCCTACATAAGGACATACATTTACGGTGCCATATATTTGCGTGATCTCATTTACCGTATTGTTTTCATCTATTATGCCATTGCAATTATCATCTAAAAAATTACCACATAACTCCGGAGCGCCGGGATAGGAGGTATTCCTGGTATCATCACAGTCTGTATTATCTGCAACATAACCTGCAGGTTTTGAACAGGCCGTGATTGAAATGGCAGAATTGCCGTAACCGTCACCGTCATTGTCTCTAAAAAATGCTACAGGAGTGATACCAGACAGGTTTACTATCCAAAAATCACCGTTTCCATGATTACTTGTAAAATCGCCGTTATTGGAATAACTATAACCCGCTACAATAAATCCTCCATTTTGGGTTTGATGTATAGAGTAAGAATTATCGTCTAATATTCCCCCCAATGATTTTTGCCATTGCATTATACCGGAATTATCTAGTTTTACAACCCAGCAATCGTACTGGCCATTGTTGCTGGTTACATCGCCATTGGTAGAATTGGATCTTCCTGTAACAATATATCCAGCATCGCTTGTTACTTCAATATCTATTGCCGCATCATAAGAAGTTCCTCCTAATGTTTTTTGCCATTGAACCTGCCCGGCATTGTTTAATTTTAAAATCCAGTAATCAGTAGACCCGTGATTGCCTGTAACATTCCCATTATTGGAACTGGTTCTTCCTCCAACGACGTATCCGCCATCGGCCGTTTCCTGGATGCTACTCGCATGATCAGCAGCAGTGCCACCCAATGATTTTTGCCATTGTATTTGCCCCGCACTATTTAATTTTATAACCCAGAAATCCTCAGATCCATGGTTACCGCTCACATCGCCGTTATTGGAGAAACTACTTCCGGAAACAATATATCCTCCCTCACTTGTTTGCCGAATAGAGGATGCCACTTCCGAAGAAGTACCCCCATAAGATTTTTGCCATTGTATTTGACCGGCACTATTTAATTTTATAACCCAGAAATCCTCAGATCCATGGTTACCGCTCACATCGCCGTTGTTAGAGTGACTATATCCTGCACAAATATATCCTCCATCTGCGGTTTGCTCAACGTGCTGAATCATATCATTTGAAGATCCTCCTAACAATTTCTGCCATTCAATTTGGCCTGTATTATTTATTTTTACGACCCAGCCGTCATTTTGGCCATGATTACTATTTAGGTCACCGTCATTGGAATTTGAATATCCGGCAAAAATGAATCCACCATCGGTTGTTTGCTGTATGCTGATCGCACTCTCGGCTCCTGTTCCTCCATATGTTTTTTGCCATTGAATACTACCGGTGTTGTTTAATTTTACAATCCAGGCATCTGCATTGCCATGATTAAAGTTTATATCGCCATTCCCGGAAGCCGTACTTCCTGCCAAAATATAACCTCCATCGCTTGTTTGTTTCATGTCGGAATTAATTTCGGAATTACTGCCACCCAATAATTTTTGCCAGACAAATCCACCTTCGGCACAATTATTATCAACAATACCATCGCAATTGTCATCCATATTGTTAATAATTTCTGCTGCGCCGGGATGAATCGTTGCATTATTATCATTGCAATCTGTATTATTGGTAACATAACCGGCAGGTGCAACACAATTCACTAAGACTGATTGAGGATTTCCGAAGCCATCGCCATCATTATCCTGGTAAAAATTAGCGAGCGGGCTAACGGTAACGGTAACAGGTTGAGAGGTTAGAGATGTGCAACCCTGTGCATCGATGTAGGTTAGTGTGTATGTACCGCTGCTATTGATTGTTGTAGATTGGCCAACGTCGCCATTACTCCAATGGTTTGCATTGCCAAGAGGTGCCATACTGGACGACAGTAATACAGATCCTCCGGAACAGAAACTAGTGTTGCCATTCGGAATGATTGTGGGGGCAACTGGTGTAGGATAAACAGTCACCGTAGTTGGACCTGATTGTGTTGAACAGCCGCTGCTATTCGTAACTGTTACACTATAGTCGCCAGCTTGCGTCACGGTAATTGTTTGAGTAATTTCACCATTGCTCCACATGATCCCCTGCGATACATTTGATGTAAGCATCACCGAACCTCCCTGGCAAAAAGAATTGGGGCCGTTTGCTGAAATCAGTGGAAAAGCTGCCTGGGGCAAAGCTTCAACGGTAATAATTGTTGGGTCTGATATGCAGCCAAATTCACTTTCTACCCCCAAAATATAAACCCCTGCAGTAGCATAATTGACGGTAATGCTTTGGGTAGTTTGACCATTGCTCCACCGGTTTCCCGAAGCAGCACTTGACGTTAATATAACTTCCTGTCCAAAACATAAGGAAATCGGGCCGTTCGCTGTTATGGTTGCTGCTGCTGGCCTTAGATTTACAATAACCATTGTAGCTGCTGAAAGCGGCGAAGTGCAACCGTTTAAGTCAGTGTATGCTACAGTGAAAGATCCACTCGTATTTACAACAATACTTTGTGTTGTAGCTCCGTTGCTCCAAAGATTTCCAGTTGCTGCACTAGATGTAAGTATGACTGAGCCTCCCTCACAGAAAGTAGTTGTACTTGCAGGCGTTATCGTTGGCATTGGCGGCAGCGGATTCACCGTTACTACAATAGGTAATGATGGATTGGACCGACAACCGAAGGCGCCGGAGGCAACCAGTGTGTATGAGCCGCTGCTGTTAACGTTTATAAATTGACCACTTTGCGATGTACTCCAATAATAAAATGTCCCTGGTATGGAGCTTGAAGATAAAGACAGCGCCACACTGCCACCCTGGCAAAATGTCGTTGGTCCCATTGCCTGTATCTCTGGTGTTGCGGGTGTTGGAACAACAGTAACCTGTTGAGATGGATTGTTATTAGATACGCATCCATTTTCATCTACCGTGCTTAAAGAATATAAACCAGTCTGATTTACGACTATGGTTTGTGTTGTGGCTCCGGTACTCCATAAATTGCCCGTGACTGCGCTTGAGGTTAAAGTCACAGTCTGATCTGGACAAATTATGGTAGGAAAACTGGAAGTAAGAATGGGAGTTGCTGGCAAAGGGTTCACGATAACATCAATTGCAGCAGATGTTGCACTGCAGCCGACAGCGTTTGTGTGTGTTACTGTGAAAGTACCACTCGAATTCACGAATATACTGTTTGTGGCTACGCCCGTACTCCATAAATTTCCTGTTGAAGCACTTGAGGTAAGGGTCACTGCATTGCCAACACAGAAAGTAGTTGGGCCGTTTGCAGAAATAGTTGGAGTGGCAGGCAACGGATTTACCGTTACGACAGAAGCAAGCGATGCCAATGAAGTACAGCCGTTATTATCAGTTGAAGTGACTGTATTGCTGCTTCCGCTGCTTACCGTTATACTTTGGGTAGTTTCCCCATTGCTCCATAAATTACCACTGGCGGCATTTGATGTAAGGATAACATTTCCACCCTGGCAGAAGGTGGTTGGCCCATTTGCTGAAATAATGGGTGCGGCAGGTAATGGATTCACTGTTACAGTAACAGATGCTGATGGAACAGACAGGCATCCAAAAGGATTGATAAATGTAACCGTGTATACGCCTCCTGTGTTTACAACAATACTTTGCGAAGTGGCGCCATTACTCCAGGTATTTCCCGTTGGGCTGCTGGATGTTAATGTGACACTTCCTCCCTGGCAAAATGTTAGCGGCCCGCTTGCATTGATGGTAGGTGCGGAAGCTAAGGCTTTTGTTACGGTTACCGTGGTTGCATTTACCTGTAAAGTATAACAGGGAGGAAGGTTTATGTTATTAAAATTGCCGCTGATAGCCCCTGAAATTAAGTTGATAATAGTATAAACTCCTGGCGGCACTGTGCCGGTTTCTGTAATATTTAGTGTTCCCGACAACGTTAGGTTGCCGCTTTTTTCCAGCAGGTCATAGTCTGTTCCACCAGCGAATTCTATCTGCAGGAAGCTGTTTGCTGATAAAGGTTGACTTCCGTTTAATGTAAGTGAACCGGTTGTGATTCCCGGTGCTATAATACCTGAGTTCGTTAAAAAAGGACAGTTAAGCGTTCCAATTCCTTTTATAGTACCAGTATTTACTAATCCTATGGCAATTGTGGTAGTTCCTGCACTATTACTCTTTGCAAACACTCCTGCATTGGTAAAATTGGCACCACCGCCAAAGAAAAGTAAACTATTGTTTCCTGTCGCAATGAAAGAGCCTGTGCTGCTGTTGTTCAAAAAACCGTCACTAACATTTATGTTCCCCTCTGACCAGGTGAATTGCCCATTATTGCTTAGTGTAGCATTCCCTCCAATTGATCCATCAGCACTTGTAGATTTTGATGAAATTGCATTTGGTCCTAAAATAATCTTGCTATTGCATGAACCGGATCTCCAATCCATTCCTCCGTTCACAAGTAATGTGCCTGCCCCGCCAACAACACCACTGGTAAAAAGAAAATTACTAACGTTTGCGGGTGTGGCTGCATCTGCAGTTATTCCGA
>JBDSBG010000174.1:0-8280 GCA_039921685.1 Ferruginibacter sp. | reverse complement strand
TACTGAAAAGGTCATTTAAAATCTTATTACCCCTATAAACCAGCCGGAGGTCTTCCAAATCTGTAAATTCTCTTTTTTGCATTTGCAAAAAAACAAATTATTCAGAAATGTGTCCACACGATAGGATAAAATCGGGGACGGAGCAAAAAAAAGACAGAAGACCGTTTATCTACCCATTTTGATAAAAATTAAATCTTCCGATCACCTAAAGTTGCACGAACCCGATCACACATACATAGGCTGTCATTTGCACCCGCAATGAAAGAAAATTAAACATTTGAAATTAAACGTATATTTGTTTAGCTTGTAATATGTGCGAATGATGACCGGAAAAACTGCTTCCATTAAAATGAGTACTATCGATCCTAAATACAGAAACCCTGTATATCATTTCCGCGGACCATCAACCTTTGGAAGCCCTTATTCAATTACAGATGCAGCGCTGAAAAATTACAATGTTTCCCGTGAGTTGTTCGGAAGTACAAATATCATCATTGACCAAAATACTGTGTTTAACGTTAAGGACTATCAATATGCTGTAGCGAAAAATGCGAATGGAGATGTTACAGCGGTTGGTATGTACTTTCTGCCCGTGAGCGACAATTCATTTACGATCGATCCAAAGGGAAATCCTGTTTCAGGCAGCCAGATGTTGGATGATCTGATCCGAAGCAAGAGCGGGCTCGGACCAACCGATGAGATTTATGCATTGATCTCTTATATGCACCCCGAATTAAATTCCGGTACCATCCCGGCGCTTGCTCAAACGGATAAAAATACGCTTGGCTTCACACATATGGGAGCCTATCTTGGCAATGGCAACACAAGTAATTCTCCCGTTGCTTACCACGATCATAGGTTTGGTTGCGCATGGGGCGGTGTCATCGGGACTACTTATGGTTATCCCTGTAACATTCATCTCGTTGGATTAAACGGAGTGAACCAGGCAGTATTTAATCGCAATTGCCAATTGATCGATATGCTGGTTGGACATGGACTTGAATTTCCTGGAAATTACCAGGACTCCATGCTAAGGCCCGTTTTCATAAATGCAGCTTTGATGTATTACAGGGACTGGCTGATGCAGGAGGCTTATCTTGCCAATGATCCTACCTGGTATTTCTATTGCGCTGCAAATAAACTCACGGTTCTAAATATCGCCTGCAACTTACCTCACAATGAAAAATCTTTCCAGGAGGTATATGGAAATACAGAAGGTACGGCGCTTTGGAAACAATTCCTGAACAGGTACACCAATGTAACAGGTTTCGACTTTTACTATTACCCTGGAATGGAAACCGATTTTATTCCACTTTGGAAACAGGAGGGGCTTACCTCGAAAGACATAATGCCATTTACCATTCAGCAATACAATGCATACGACAAACATCGAAGAACAGGATCTCCCTATAATGGGCCTGCTCCTGTGCTCCCACCCAAAGCAGTAGTTTGTGCGGCGCAATCAACAGCAGATATTATCTATGAATTCATACAGATTTACGCAGATCCTTACGATGCCGGACCGCTTACCACTGTTGGAATACTCTGGGGATGGATGAAACCTGTGTTGGAAAGAACCGGCATACCAGAATTTGAATACCTTTATTTTGCACTCGGTATCAGCCAAAAATTAGCATATGAATTTGCAAGGACAGGTGCGGCAGCAGTTCCTTCTCCGACCTGGGAAGAAAGCCAATGGTTTTGGATGACCTATAATATTTTGCTTTCAGTATTCGGCGGAACAGGAAATCAAACAAGTAGCCCTCAAAATATTCAACAAATACATTCCGAATTAAAAAAAGATATGAAAGCCGGGGAACTGGCAAAACTGGCAACATCTTCCAACCCACCTACTGCCGATATGCTGGCAGTCTATACATTAAAGGATGTGATGGAAAAATGGAACACGATCATGGCAGCTGGTATTATATCCAATGAAGATGCCTACAACGAGTTTATGAAATCGGCTACAATTATTTTTGAAGAGGCTGAAGGAATTGTTGTAAGGAATCCGGATAAGATACAATACAATATACTTCCTGCAGCGTTCAACCTCATTTCAAATGGCCTGTATAGTAAGAATGATCTGGTGAATGTTGAAACGATTTGCACCGCAGTAGATATTAGTGAATTGCAGCTGAATAAATAACACTGAACCCTTGTTACAGCTTTAAAATTTACTTGTTCTAAAATCCTTTCTGGAAGCGAGTTAACCCCTTCGGAGAGGGGTTGGGGGTGAGGTTTTGAATTCCTATTCAAGCTTTGAAACTGTTTACCAGGCAACAGTAATATTAAATACCAGCTAATACCATCATTATGAGAAAACGATTCTCTTTATGTCACTGCTTTTCGTGGCTGGTAGTTATCTTATCTTTTGTTGGATGCAAGGTTCAGCATTCAGATGTTATTCGCCTGGATCCCGGGTGGGAATTTGCAATTCCAGGAAATAATCTGCCGGTAGTAAATGCTGGTGGCCTTTCTTTCCAACCCCTTGCCAAAATATCAGATCTCACGGCTGTGGACCCGGACGGTGGACTGATCGTTTTACGAAAGATTTTTACAGTTCCGGATTCCTTGCTATTAATACCAACTTCACTGATGCTCGGCAGGATCGTAAAAGCAGACAGCGCATACCTGAATGGAAGTTTTCTCGGTGCAACAGGAAATTTTCCACCCAATGCAACCAATCCCTGGAACATCAATCGCATTTACGCTGTTCCTGGCGGAATATTAAGAAAAGAAGGGAATGAGTTGCTGGTAAAAATTTATTTTGAACCCGGAAGGGGAGGGATCTTCGATATACCGGTTATGGGTGAACGCAGATACCTTGAAAATTTTTCGAAGCTAAGGACTTTTTATTATGCAGACACTTACAAGATATCTTCCATCATAAGTTTTCTTGCTGCCATTATTTTCTTCATCATTTTTCTCAAGCGCCGAAAGGAAAGACACTTCCTGTATTTTTCCATTGCAGTTCTTTTCTTTGCAATATGGGGAACCTACCATTATATTTGGTCACTTCCTTTTCTTTCGGGTGTGGCTTTTTTTGATTCGCTGACATTTCAGAAATTACTCTGGGTAGCTTTATTTGGGTTTGGATACTATAATTCCATCTTTCTCTATGAATTCCTTGACCGCCACAAATACAAAATGCAGTTGCGCATTGTAAAGGGGCTTTTGCTTTTTACGATCGTAGGTGTTGTAATTGCATGGTCGCCACAATTTTTGGAAAACTTCAGGAAGATCGCATTGCTCGGAACCTTAGTCCTTGCTGGTTTCACGATATTCTGGGTCATTTCCGCTACAAGGGCAAAGGTTCCTTATGCGTCAAGCGTACTCTTTTTCTTTATCCTTTTTACTGTATTGGCTGTAACAGATATCCTGGTCGACCTGTTTAATTTATACCTGCCTTATACTGCACCCATTTCAATTCCTATTTATTTAGCCGGGATGGGGATCATCGTCATCAGTCAATATGTAAATGCAAATAACGAAGTAGAAAGAATTTCTAAAGTACTCGATCTGAAGAATGTTGAAATTGAAGGAAAAAATATTGAGTTGTCTAAACTCGATGTATTGAAAGACCAATTCCTTGCCAATACTTCTCACGAACTGCGTACCCCGCTTAATGGGATAATTGGGATTGCGGAATCATTGATAGACGGTGCCTCAGGGCCGTTACAGCCATCAACGGTTTACAACCTTGACATGATCGTAAACAGCGGCAGGAGGCTTACTAACCTGATTGGCGATATCCTTGATTTCTCGCAAATAAAAAATGATAATCTTACCCTGTATTACGGTGCCGTGTACATGCACAAGATCACCGACCTCGTAATTGCACTTGCAAGACCCCTTATTGGAGGGAAACCAATAAATATGGTTAATGAGATCAGCACTGACCTGCCACCAGTGTACGGGGATGATAAACGCATCGAACAGTTAATGTTCAATATTATTGGTAATGCAATAAAGTTTACTCACTCCGGAGAGATAAGGGTATCTGGAAAGCTACTGGGCGACATGATTGAAATTGCAGTATCAGATGCCGGCATTGGTATTCCAAAAGACAAGCTGCAGGACATCTTCAATAGTTTTGAACAACTGGAGACTTCTTCCAATGACAGGTCTTACCAGGGCACCGGCCTGGGTCTTTCTATCACAAAAAAAATTGTTGAGCTTCATGGTGGCCGAATCGATGTTGAATCCGAACCAGGTAAAGGTTCCACTTTCAGGCTCACATTTCCTAAAGGAGATGCATCGTCCCTGCCTGAACAGGGTTCAGAGAAGATCAGCTCCAGGATCAAAACGGAAAACCAGCCTTCGCAGCCATTCCTGGAACTTGCGCCCTTTGAATCTGGTATACAATATTCGATTTTAGTGATCGATGATGAGCCAGTGAACCTGCAGGTATTAACCAATCACCTGAAACTGAATAATTATTCTGTGAAAACTGCATTGAGCGGGGAAGAAGCACTTGAGCTGATGATAAAAGATGGCCCGCCGGATGTTATTGTATTGGATGTAATGATGCCGAGGATGTCCGGCTTTGATGTATGCAGAAAAATTCGTGAAATATATCCGGCCAGCAATGTTCCCATTATTCTTTTAACAGCCAAGGATCGGATATCCGATCTCACAGAGGGATTTTCTGCCGGGGCAAACGACTATCTTGTTAAGCCCTTTTCCAAAAGAGAATTGCTGACAAGGATCAAAACCCACCTGAGTTTATCGCTCATAAACAGGGCGTATAGCCGCTTTGTTCCGAATGAATTTTTAAAGCTTCTCAAAAAAGAAAGTGTGATAGATATCAAACTGGGCGACCAGGTGCAATATGATATGACTGTAATGTTTTCGGATATCCGTGATTTTACAACTATGTCAGAAAAAATGTCACCGAAGGAAAATTTTGAATTTTTAAATGGTTACCTGGAAAAAATCGGGCCTATCATAAGATCAAACAATGGGTTTATAGATAAATATATAGGCGATGCGATTATGGCGCTTTTTCCTTATGGCCCTAACGACGCAGTAAAGGCTGCCGTGGAGATCGGGGCGCAGCTCGCAGCATACAATGAAAAGAGAAAACAACTTGGAATTCCAATAATAAAAACCGGGACAGGTATTCATACAGGCCCAATGATATTGGGCACAATAGGAGAAATGGAACGAATGGAAAGTACCGTAATTTCAGATGCAGTAAACCTTGCAGCAAGGCTGGAAGGCCTTACAAAATATTATGGCGTTTCTTTATTGCTTACTCAATCTACCTATGAAAAATTAACTGCTCCACACGGTTATCACCATCGTAAACTCGACAAAGTAAAAGTGAAAGGGAAAGAACAGTTCGTAACAATAATTGAAATTTTTGATATTGACCCACCGGAGATAATTGAATTAAAAGAAAACAGTGCTGCTGCTTTTGAAGAAGGATTGAAAAAGTATGATGAAAAGAAATTCTCAGAAGCACAAAGTTTGTTTCAATCCATTCTAAATAATTTCCCGGATGATATTACTTCAAAGATGTATTTGGAGCGCTGTATAAAATATCAAACAACCGGGGTTTCCCTGGACGATGGTATGATTGAGGTAATGACAAAGAAATAATTGCATAAAACAACGAAATATGAATAAAGAACTTACTGCTTATATCGGGAAGGCATCCACCGGCAGGGAAGTATTGACTTTCAAATTGCAACGGCCCCGCTATGAACCGGATAATGGTGCAACATCATGGTATGCAGAGATCGGCATGGGCACGCCCGCCCAATCCAATCTGCGCTTCATGATTGATACCGGTACCAAAAATACCTGGATCACTTCTGATCTTTGTACGAGTGCTGCGTGTGCGCCACACCGTAAGTTTGATCCTGAATCTTCCCACACTTATAAAAAAGACGGAAGGCAGGAGACAATTGATTTTGGGGCCTGGGGCTCAATGACAGTAACACCAGGTAAGGATCTCATCAGCCTTCCCGGCATCGCTCCGGTTGAAGTAGCATTTGATATGGCTACAAATTATACAGGCTCGCAGTTCCAGGAATTGATATGCGATGGTGGAATAGGCATTCCATGTCATATACCAACTGGCCCTAACTCGACGCTTATCCTGAACCTGCTCAGTGAGAAAAAACTAATCAGTGCAACCATCGCATCTTTTTGGTACGACCGGGAACGCTTAACCGGAGAAGTGCAATTCGGTGGTATCAATCCGAGTAAATTTAAGAAGGACACATTCAACGTTGTTGAACTAATGGATTTTCCGGAAGACCTGGAATGCTGGCTTGTGAAACTGGATAGTATGAACGGTTTATTCGGAGACGGATCAACCAAAAATATGCTGACAAATGTAGCTTTTGCCCTCGACACAGGCTCATCCCAGTTCAAAGGCGACCCAAAATTCATAGACGCGGCAAAGAAGGTTATTACCAATAATGGACAATACCCGGAGATCATCAAGTCACCTGCAAAAGTTAGCGACTACCCTTACCCGGTACTCGAACTTGTGATCAACGGCGTTTCTTATAAACTTCCTCCTGAGAAATATTTTATAAGGATCTCCGACACGGAATGTCACCTTGCTTTTCATTTTCTTGCTGATTGTGAAAACGAATTTCTTGTTGGCACTACATTCCTGGAAACAGTATACACGGCCTTTGATTTCGATAACAGGTGTATCTGCCTGGCAGAACCCCAATTTTAAACAATTGTATCATTCCATAAAGATGTCACTCGGAGCTTGTCGAAGTCGCACAATTCAAACAAAGTATAATTTGAAAAAGCTGTCACTCGGAGCTTGTCGAAGCTGAACAACCCAAACAATAGTATAATTTGAAAAAGCTGTCAGGCTGAGCTCGTCGAAGCCAGGTTGAAGAACCAAATCGCCTTCGAAAAGTCCAGACTGACAATCCGCTATTCCACTATTAATTTTAAGCTTAACGATTTTTGTATTCAATAAATATAATTAACTATGAGTTTTACAACAGCCTGGGTCAATTCATATCATTCATTAATGAAATTAAAGCAGGATCCTGTTAGCGGTATGCTTATCGGAACCTATTCTTCTACTACGGGGGGCACCGGAACCTACGATGTGGTTGGTTGGGCCTCTTTACAAGATGCAACTCCTGCTACCGGACAAACAATGGCCATATCCATATTATGGCGTTCTAATGATGGAGGAAAATCAGATCCAAGTCATGAAGTATCGGGCATGGCGGGGCAGGTTGTGGCAATGAGTACCGAGCAAAACCTGGAGCTTATTCACCTGTTTGTAGAAACGAATCCCGCAACAGTTCCTCATACAGGTTTTTATCCTGATAAATTAATTTTTGTGCCATCAAAAGGAGACGAGAATATACTTGTGACAGATGCGGCCCCACCAGGCCCTCCTGTCTCAGGAACCGCAGAGCGCATTAGCGGAACATGGTCTGGAAGAACTACCGAAGGTATAGTTGTAATTCATATCCAGCTTACGGGCACGGGGCAGACGCAAATCCACGGAACAATTAAGTACCCTAACGGTAACAGCTACCCGATTGCAGGATTTACAGATATTTTTGCATCAGAACCTGCCTTCACCTGGCAGGGAATCTCATTCAGCACTTACATAGACGGGACGACAGGAAGGAAGTGCATTGCTATGGCCGGTTATCTTGACTTAGTATCGAATAAGATCCACCTGATGCAACTTACAGCACAAGCTACCGATCCTGGTTCAACATGGTACCAGGCACAGTTAGCGCAGTTGATCTTAGACCGACACGAATAAGATGAGCTTCGTTTTTTTATTAGCAAATATGATAGATACACGGATGACGCGGATGCGGCGGATAAAAACGGATTTTATACTTGCTTCGCAAGTATTTTGAAAGACTCTGCAAATCTTTATTGTGCTGTGCTAAGAGAGCTTAGGGTTAACTGTAACTTTCTCATCAATCCAATCGCTGTACGACGAATTATGGTAACGTTGTTTTAAAAATTCAATCTTATATACCTCAATGATAGATACACGGATAACGCGGATGCGGCGGATAAAAACGGATTTTATACTTGCTTCGAAAGTATTTTGAAAGACTAACATCATTTTGTCGCTTGCGAAGCAAGCAAAGTCCGTTATCATCGGTTCAATCCGTGTCATCTGTGTATCTATTATCGTGGTTAATCAATTGGTTTAATAGTCAAAATCTTCCGAACACTTATGCTGTTTGACGAATTATGGTAACGTTGTTTTAAAAATTCAATTCTTATATACCTCAATGATAGATACACGGATGACGG
>JBDSBG010000173.1:0-64422 GCA_039921685.1 Ferruginibacter sp. | reverse complement strand
GATTTAATTACTACCGGCTACGCATAGTTGACCTCGACAATTCATTCAAGTACAGTATCATTAAAACAGTGAAAAATGTTGGTGCTGCAGATTTTTATGTTGCACCAAACCCGGTACAACAGCAAATGAAAATAAAGCTGGATGCCGATAAAGTTGATAAAGGTTTTATCAGCATTACAGATCTAAGTGGCAAACAGGTTTACAGGAATAACATTACTATTGCAGAAGGAACCAATAACCTGGTTGTCGAAACCGGTAAACTTTCTTCGGGCATGTATATTATTACCATACAACTAAGCAACGATAAGATCGTTCAGAAATTCAACAAATTCTAAAGCACTTTATTATAAAAGCCCTTACAAAATTGTAAGGGCTTTTTATTGCCGTTTGCGCCTGCTTGCCCTGCTAACGATTCTTAGATCCTTTCATGAATCCTATATATGTTGAGTTATCAAGAGAAATTGTATTTCCTGTGTGGATTGTATAAAAACAATTGATTAAACAATATTCTGAATCTGTCTTTAATGGATCCAACGGGTTCAGTTTTATTTTCAAAATATTCAACATCTACCATTCTCATTTTTACTAGCACCAGTCGTCCTGACGCACCTACGTTTTTTGAGTAATTACTTATGCTGATAAAAGATTCATCATCATCATCCACTATGGTTGCGGTTCCGCTAAGCTGTAAGCGGCAATCTGTGCCTTTTCGGTAAAAATCGAGCTGTGCATAAAATGTTCTTTCAATTGCTTGTGCGTGTGCTCCGTGGCACGAGGTAAGAAACCAAATCGTACCATCGTCTTCTACTTTAAGCGTCTCAATTATATTATTAGGTAAACGCAATTCAGAACTGATCTCCGCCTTAAACAGGGCAAACCTTATCGCTTCAACCTTTTGTTTAATGAACCTCAAGTGCTCATCATTATAATTTAATTGAGTCATAGGTGTTTTGTTCTGGCGATAAAAATTCAAAGCCTGTACCAAAACTGTTTAGATACGATTTTAATCTGTGATAGGCTTTTTATGTAGAACTTATTCCTCACGCAGCGTAAAAACGGAAGTAAAATTTCCTGCTCAACTTGTAAAAGCACTTACGCAAAAGAACAGGCATAATAGTTTCTATGTTTTGTGGTTAGGATAAACAAAATGTAAGCATGCAAAAAGGAAAACCTTCGAAACCGGTAAGAACGCCGCAGCATCAACAACGGCCTGGTATTGAAAGCAAAATGAACCCGCGGCCGGTTTATGATGATCCCCAAAAAAGCGGATCCGGAAAACTCAAAGGTAAGGTCGCCGTTATTACCGGTGCGGATAGTGGGATTGGGAGAGCAGTTGCCGTTCTGTTTGCCAAAGAAGGTGCAGATATCGCCATCCTATATTTAAATGAACACAGCGATGCGAAAGAAACGAAGGCTGTCATTGAAAAACAATATCATCAAAAATGTATTTTAATACCCGGTGACCTGGGCAAAGAAGGATTTTGCAAAACGGCTGTTTCAAAAATCATTGCAACTTTTAAAAAAATAGACATATTGGTTAACAATGCAGCTATGCATTATGAAAGTGCAGGATTGGAAGATATCACTGCAAAACAGCTATTAAAAACTTTTTCAACCAATATCTTTTCAATGTTTTGGCTAACGAAAGCCGCATTGCCTTACATGAAAAAGGGGAGCTCGATCATCAATACAACTTCGGTTACCGCTTATCGTGGTAGCCCAACATTGATTGACTACGCTTCTACAAAGGGAGCTATTGTTAGTTTTACACGAAGCCTCTCTTCTAATTTGAGTGACAAACAAATAAGGGTAAACGCTGTGGCGCCAGGACCGATCTGGACTCCACTGATTGCTGCAAGTTTTAAACCATCCAAAGTAGCAAAACATGGAACTGACGTGCCGATGCAACGGGCAGGTGAACCATTTGAGATTGCTCCATCTTATTTATTTCTGGCATCGGACGACGCTTCCTACATAACAGGCCAGGTATTACATCCCAACGGAGGTGAAATTGTTAATGGATAACATTATATATATATGACAGCAGCAAACGCTACGGTTCTTTTAGAAAATATTTCAAAGAAAAAGATCCATAAGATCATACATGACCCTGTAAAAACAGCAGAAGCCGTTAACCTGGTTTATGTAACAGATGCGGAGCCCGGTATTGTCAGGCAAAAGAAAGGGAAGAACTATACGTATGTTTATAAAGAAAAGAAACTTACGGAAGAAGAAGAACTTCAAAGAATAAAAAAACTCGTATTGCCGCCCGCATGGGAAAGTGTTTGGATCTGTGCCCTGGAAAACGGCCACCTCCAGGCCACTGGGCTTGATATTAAAAAAAGGAAACAATACCGGTATCATCCTGCATGGAATGCGTTGCGTAATCATACAAAGTTTTACAGGATGTTGCAATTTGGCAACTTATTGCCACTGATAAGATTGCGAATTGAAAAAGATCTTTCATTGCCGGGACTGCCAAAGGAGAAGATACTGGCGACCGTGGTAAGCCTGATGGAAAGGACCAATATCAGGGTTGGAAATAATATTTACGAAAAATTATATGGCTCATTTGGGTTGACAACTTTAAAGGACAACCATGTAAAGATTAATGGGACAAGCATGAAATTCTCATTCAAAGGGAAAAAAGGAATTCAGCATGATATTAGTTTAAAAAGTAAAAAGCTGGCGGCAATTATTAAGAGGTCTAAAGATATTCCCGGCAAAGAATTGTTTCAATATTATGATGATAACGGGAATCGGCATTCCATTGATTCGGGGATGGTGAATGATTACATCAAAAATAGCTGCGGGGAAGATTTTACCGCAAAGGATTTTCGAACATGGGCTGGCACAGTTCATGCGTTCTTAGCATTTAAGGAAATGGGCATGGCAGACACGCAGACAGCAACAAAAAAAAATATTGTGGAAGCCCTTGATAAGGTTGCATCGCAGCTTGGGAATACCAGGACCGTTTGTAAAAAGTATTACGTAAACCCAATCATTATTTCTTTGTATGAGACTAAAGACATCGAAAAATATTTTACACAACTGGACGAAATTGAAAAGGATGATAATCAATCTGGTTTGACAGCAGATGAACAAGTGATCATGAAGATCCTGGAAAGGAATTAGTTGTTTGTTAACGGTGCCGCAGACACGAAAACGGGAATACTTATTAAATACAAGCAGTACAAACTGTTTTAAGAATCTTTTGAAAATGTAAAATAATATTTATGCGACCATTATGGACAGGAGCCATTGGCTTCGGACTGGTTAATATCCCGGTTAAATTGTACAGTGCCACTGAATCCAGCAACCTGGATCTTGACATGCTTGATAAAAAAGATCATTCGCATATTAAATTCATGCGGGTAAATGAAAAGACAGGCAAAGAAGTAAAATGGGAGAGCATTGTAAAAGGATTTATGATCAACAATAAATATGTTATACTTGATGACAAAGATTTTGAAAAGGCAAATGCGGTAAAGACAAAGACGATTGAGATAAATGATTTTGTAGATGCCAGCGAGATTAATAGCGCCTATTACGAAATGCCTTATTACCTTGTTCCTGATAAATCCGGCACCCGGGCTTATGCATTATTAAGAGAAGCATTATTAAAAACAAAAAAAGTGGGTGTGTCCACTTTTGTTTTGCGCAATAAGGAACACCTGGCGATATTAAGAGCCCAGGACGATGTGATAATTCTCAACCGAATCCGCTTCGCACAGGAGATCAGGCCTACCAAGGAACTGGCCCTTCCAGCAAAGAAAGACGTCAAAGCCAATGAACTGAAAATGGCAATATCCCTGATCAGCCAACTAAGCGGAAAATTTAAGATAGATAAATACAAGGATACCTATAGCGAGGAGTTGATGAAACTGATTCGGGCAAAATCGAAAGGTAAAGAAATTGCAGTTCCCCAGATGAAAGTGGTGCATAGTAAAACGCAGGATCTGATGGAACAATTAAAAGCCAGTCTTGGTGGTAAAAAGAAAAAAGCATCCTGATGAGCCTCGAAAAATATAAAGAAAAAAGAAATTTTAAATCTACACCTGAGCCTACCGCCGGTAAAAGTAAGTCGCCTTCAAAATTAGCGTTTGTAGTTCAGCGTCATAAGGCATCTCACTTGCATTATGATTTCAGGCTGGAAATGGATGGTGTTTTAAAAAGCTGGGCTGTACCGAAGGGGCCGTCTATGAATCCCGGCGATAAACGGCTGGCCATGATGGTGGAAGACCATCCTTATGACTACAAAGATTTTAAGGGTGTGATACCAGAAGGTTACGGTGCAGGGATCGTTGAGATTTGGGACAAGGGTACTTTTAATGGCGTTGATGAGAAAGGAAATAAAATCGATGAAAAAAAATTAAGAACCGCTTTGCATTCCGGCAGCCTGAAGTTTTCGCTGAACGGTAAGAAATTAAAAGGAGAGTTTGCACTTGTAAAATTGAAAAATGCGGAGAGGGGGAACAACTGGTTGTTAATAAAACACCGTGACGAATATGCGGTAGATAAAGAGTATAACAGCGAGGAGGAAACGCTCAAAAGTTCACCAATCAATAAATGGCTGAAGGAGAATCCCGATTTTTTAAAAAAAAAGACCGCTTCACAAAAAGCCAGTCAGAAAAAAGCAACCGTGAAAAAAGCCGACCTGCGGAAAAAATCCCAAAAATAAATCCTGGCAGGCGTAAGTTGAAACATTACACAAGCCCCATGCTTGCAAAAGACATCGATGAGCCCTTTGATGACAAAGACTGGCTCTATGAAATAAAATGGGATGGATACAGGGCAATTGCTGATCTTACTACCAAGGATATAGCCTTGTATTCCCGTAACGGAAATGATTTTGTTTACACCTATCCCCTGGTTGTTGACGCATTGAAAAAAATCAAGGCCTCCGTGATATTTGACGGGGAAATTGTGGTGCTTAATGAAGAAGGATTTCCTGACTTTCAAAAAATACAGAATTACGAAAACAATACAAACTTTCCGCTTCAATACCAGGTGTTTGATCTTTTGTCATTGAATGGACAATCATTATACGACGTGCCATTGATTGAAAGAAAAGAATTACTTCGACAAGTTATTGACAAAAATAACAACGTTATAAAGTTCTCCGGCCATATCCTTGAAAAAGGAAAGGACTTTTTTGATCTCGCCACAGAAAAAAACCTGGAAGGAGTGATGGCGAAAAAAATGGATAGTCAATATTACCCCGGTAAAAGGACAAATGAATGGCTAAAAATAAAAACGCATAAAACCGCCGACGTAATTATTGCGGGGTATACAGCACCAACGGGCTCGAGGAGTAACTTCGGGTCCCTGGTACTAGGAATAAAAGATGGGAAAGATCTAAAATAGGTAGGCAACGCCGGTAGCGGATACAATGAAAAATTACTTAAGGAATTATTTACACTGTTTCAGCCTTTAAAACAAGCGACAAGCCCATTTAAAAATAGGGTAAGTTTTCGGACAGCGATTACGTGGCTAAAACCAATTTTGATCTGTGAGGTAAAATTCAGTGAGTGGACCAACGATGAAAAATTGAGACATCCTGTTTTTCTTCGTTTGCGAAAAGATAAATCTACAAAAGATATTGAAATGAAAAATGCTAAGCCAGTTGCTAAACCTACACCCAAATCAAAAGAAAAAAAAGAAGCGGTAAAAGAAAATGAGAGCGATCTTAAGTTTGGAAAAAATATTGTAAAAATTACGAACCGTACTAAATTGTATTGGCCGGATGAAGGCATTACAAAAGGAATGCTCATCGATTACTACCAGTCTGTAGCAGAATATATTTTGCCGTTTTTAAAAGACAGGCCACAATCTTTGAAAAGAAATCCGAATGGGATTAAAGACAATGGTTTTTTTCACAAAGATGCTGGTGAAGAGGCGCCTGCTTTTGTAAAAAGTTTTAAAGTAGAATCAGCATCAAGCAACAAAACAATTGACTATATTATTTGCAATGATAAGGCAACGCTTGCTTACCTTAATAATTTGGGTTGCATAGAATTAAATCCCTGGCATTCCACGATGCAAAAGCAGGATAACCCGGATTACCTGATTATTGATATTGATCCTTCAGATAAGAATACATTTGAGCAGGTGATCGAAACGGCCAATGCATTTAAAAAATTATTGGATAAAGCCGGCGCAAAAAGTTTTTGTAAAACATCCGGAGCTTCGGGCTTGCATATTTATGTCCCGATGGCAAAAAAATATGATTACGAGGAAGTGAAAAACTTTGCACAGCTATTATGCATGATCGTTAGTGACGAACTCCCTGAGTTCACGACGATGGTGAGAAACCTAAAAAAACGTGGTGAGGAAAAGATATACCTTGATTATCTTCAAAACCGGAGGAGTCAAACAATCTCTTCCGTGTATAGTGTGAGGCCTAAAGCAGGCGCAACTGTGTCGATGCCGCTTCAATGGAAGGAAGTGAAGAAAGGATTGAAGCCAACAGATTTTACTATCCATAACGCCCTTAAAAGAATACAAAAAGATCCTAATATTTTCAAAGCTGTTCTCGGCCCTGGTACTAACATCAATGCATGCCTTAAAAAGCTGGAAAAAACATTTGGGGAATATATTCCACGATAAGCCAGCTTATCCTATCTTTATTAAGCTAAAAGCCATTGTTTACGGCGACTGGAAAGAGGCACAATTTTACTTAATAGTGGGTACGATTAAACCATTGGTTTCTTAAGGGAAGGCAAGCAATAATAAATTAAGCTTTTTAATGACAACGGGAAGGAAAATTTTTAAGAAGGTAGGGCGCTTTTTTTTATGGTTGCTGGTGGGCGTTTTATCCCTGGTTATCCTGCTTATCATTTTTGTCCATCTGCCGGTTGGAAAAAGATTTATTCGTGACCAGGCACAGAGTTATCTCCAAAAAAAATTAAAAACAAATATCCGTATTGGATCGGTTAATTACAGTTTGCCTGAATGGGTGGAGTTGAAAAATATCTATGTTGAAGATCAACATAAGGATACTTTACTTTATGGAGAAGAATTGAAAGTAGATCTCCACATGTTCAAACTTCTTCGTGGAAATACAGATATTGAAAAAATATTGTTGCACAACATTTCAGTGAATATAACCCGCCCGGCAACTGATTCTGTTTTTAATTATCAATTTATCATTGATGCCTTCTCAGGAAATAATCCATCAACACCCAATAAGGATACTGCAGAGATGAAACTCACATTGCGTCGATTGGTACTTGATACAATAGCACTAAACTTTAAAGACCAGTATGCAGGCAATGATTTCTATGCCGGGATAAAAAAGCTGGATTTGAAAATGGATAAATTTCAACCAGATAGGATGATTTTTCAAATCAAAGAAATGTATGCTAATGGTGTGGATTATTTAATGACCACATACAAGCAACAAGTGATCTCAAATACTGCAGTAGTAGTTGACACAATAGAAAATAAATCATACCCGCTTTTTCTTACTGCAACAAAATTGGATTTGCACAATGTGAATGTTTTACTCGACAATAAAGTTTCGGGTATGTATTACAAAAATAAAGTAGCCCGAATCAGCACAACAAATACTTTGTTTAATATTGGAACCTCAGAGGGCACAACTGATGAGCTCATGATAGACAGTACACAAATCGTGTTTTCGTCCCCAAAAGTTATTGCAACAGAAATTAAAAAAGATTCTGTGTCTGCCAACGCTGTCGCAATGCCATGGAAGTTTGGCGCAAAAAATCTTAGGATCAATCATACTGATATTAAATACGATGGTAACAACAAAGCCGCTGTAGAGGGTTTAGACTATGGCCACCTGAATGTAAAGGGATTAAATGCAGCTATTAATGAATTTCGTTTTTCAAAAGATACAACGGCTGCCATCATTAGTCAACTTGCATTTTCTGACAGCAGTGGGTTTCAGCTAGATACTACCCATCTTAATTTAATTTTTACGGATAAACAAATTGCTGTTAAGGATATGTATGTAAAAACCCCACGCACCCTTATCCAAAACGCTATTAATATTTCTTACGATAGTTTGAAGGGCATTACAATTGCTCCTCAAAATAGTTTGGTAAACGTTGCCCTTACAAAATCTGTTGTTGCATTCAATGATCTTTTTTTACTGGTGCCTTCTCTTAAGAAATCTTTAAACGGTTTTGCTGATCAATACCTTAATATCAATACAGAACTCCATGGGAGCCTGCAAACACTTGTCCTCCCTTATTTCCAGGTTAGTGGGCTTTCCGGAAGCAGGCTTGATGCAAAAGGAACCATCTACAATGTGACAGATACAAACAAGCTGGCATTTGATATATATATTCTTAAAAGTAATTTCCTTAAAAAGGATTTTATAAAATTTATTCCAAAGGAAAAGCTGGCTTCTATGGAAAAGGTTCCGGATGTATTTAATTTAACCGGCCATTTTGTTGGGAATAAAAATGATATAGTTGCGGACTTCAAAACCAATGCAAAAGATCTTGCTTTCTCGGGCAAAGTAAACCTTAAAAATATAAGCGACCCTGCCAGGCTGAAATACGATGTTGTTGTGGGTGAGCTCTCGATAGATAAAGATCTGATCGAAGGGTTTATTCCTCCAGAAGCATTGGAGAATATTGAATTGCCGCAAAAAATTTCGGCTTCGGGAACCCTGACAGGCAATACGGAAAACATTACAACAAACATGAAGGTCAACACGAGCTTTGGTGCCATGACCATAAAGGGATATGTAAAAAATATTAAAAATAAAGATGCTGCAAATTACGATCTCATTGTTACCACACCCGGCTTTGCGATGGGCACAATGTTGAAACAGGATTCTGTACTGGGAAATATCGCTGGTACGTTCACTGTAAAAGGAACTGGCTTTGACTATAAAAAAATGAGGTCTTCCATAATTGCTGATATCGCCAACATTGATTATAATAAATACCACTACAAGAACGCATTGATAAAGGCCCAACTTGACAATGGAAATATTGTAAGCACTGGAACGATCAATGATCCTTCTCTCAAGCTTAATTATGATATCACTGCTAATATGCAAGGAGAATATCCTACTATGAAAGGACTTGTGCGAATTGATACTGCACAGTTGAAGCAATTGAATTTTTATAAAGACACTTTGAATCTTTCTCTCACTGCAAACATCAATTCCCAGAACTTAAAGCCAAGAAATCTTGATGCTAGTTTAATTTTGGATAGTATCCGGATGCAATCAGGTATCAATTTTTACCAACTTGATTCGATATCTGTTGTCGGTACATCTGCTGCAGGTGTTGATTCGATTGTGCTGAAAGCGCCGTTCGCTGATATTCATGCAGGTGGGGCTTTTGATTACGATAAGATTGGGGCCTCAATAGAAAAATATGTAAATAATTATTATAAAATCCCTGGCTATAAAGTTTCCGATACAATCATTCCTGATCAGCAATTTGCAGTTAATGGAGTTATCAGGTACACACCAATCATCACCGGTTTTGTACCTGCCCTCACTTACTATGATGACATTCGTTTTAAAGGCAGTTACAGTTCTGCAGATACAGACAGTGCACTTAATTTTAATGTGGCATTGCCGCGTGTTGTATATGGATCTAATTCAATTGCAAACGCAGGTGTAGATATTAAATCTGCAAATGGTGAAATCGCTTATGAAGCAAGGTTTGATACCCTAACAACAGCGTCCAATATTATTTATGCTACCTCGGTAAAAGGTGCTGCTGCACATGATAGCATTTCGCTTACCGCCCGCACGGAAGATAAAAAAGGAAAAGATTGGTTTGCATTGAGCGGCACCGCTGCGGTTGCAGGCGAAATGTATTCCTTCCGAATGAAAGACACCCTACTGTTAAATTATGAACAATGGAAAGTAGCCCCGGATAATTATCTTAGTTATTCTCCTAAAGGCATTATTGTAAACAACCTTTTACTAACAAGCGACACTGCAAGCATTTCTATAAAGAGCCAACAATTAGTTGAAAACAGTCCGATCGATATCAATATAGATAATTTTAATCTTAAGAGTATAACTTCTTTGATTAGTTCCGACACATTGTTCATTGGTGGAATCCTGGATATGAAAGCCAATTTAAGTGACCTGGATAAACCACTGCCTGGTTTTACGGGTGACGCAAGCATCAATGATCTTGAATACAAGAGGCATCCACTTGGAAATTTAACGGCTTCTGCAAAAAAAGAATCTGACAATATTATTGCTGCGAAAATTGCATTGACAGGAAATGGAAATGATATTTCTGCCAGCGGCAATTACCATCTTAACGAAACTGAAAATCAATTCGACGCTGAGCTGCTGGTTAAACAGTTGAATTTAAAAACGGTTGAAGCTGTATCGGAAGGGCAGATAAGGAACGCATCCGGAAATATTACTGGTGAAATGAAAGCCAATGGAAAATTTAATGATCCAAGGTGGAAAGGCCAACTAAATTTTGATACTACGGCTTTCACCGTTTCAAAACTGGGAACTCCATTTAAAATTGATAAACAAAAAATTGTTTTTGATTATCCCGCCATACGCTTCCCGGAGTTTATCATACAGGACTCTTTAAACCATAATTTAAAAATTGATGGCGATCTGCAGTTAAGGTCTATGCAGGATATAGGGTTGAATGTTGATATTAATACCAACAATTTTGTTTTTGTAAATGCACGCAAAACGGTTGGTGCAGAATTATATGGATATGCCGAAGCCGATATCAACCTGTCAATCACAGGAACTGCCGAGAAGCCAAACATTGAAGGAGACATCCAACTGAATAAGAAGACAGATCTCACCATCGCCTTACCGGAAGCAAGTTATGCTAAGGATGATGGTAAAACCATTGTTCGGTTCATCGACAGTGATACTTTTGATTTCAATCCTCCTGTTCCTGATTTTGAAGAGGCTAAAAAACCAGATGTTGCTTTTGGCAAATTCCTCAATTATAATTTGAATATACAGGTTGATAAGGAAGCGGCGCTTACGATGTTACTTGATCCGTCAACGGGTGATGAGATAAAAGTGCAGGGTGATGCAAATCTCAATGCAGGTGTGGATCCCGGTGGAAACCTCATACTGGCAGGTACTTATGAACTGGACAAAGGATACTACGATCTGCACTACCAGGTACTTGAAAGAAAATTTAATCTGATAAAAGGAAGTACCATCACTTTTGCGGGACCGCCATTGAATGCCAATGTAAATATTACAGCCGAATATATTGCCAATACAAATTCAAAAGACCTGTTGGACAATGAAGTGAATAATGTAAACCCGAATCTTGCAAACTCCTTCAACCAGAAGATACCTTTCCGGGTTGTATTAAAAATATCCGGGCAATTAAGCAAACCTGATATTTCCTTTGATATTTTATTGCCCGAAGAAAGTAGTAATTTATTAAGCAATGATCTTAGAACGGTAATTGAAAACAAATTGCAACAGATCAGGTCAGACCCGGCTTCTGTTAATAAGCAGGTATTTTCTTTGTTATTGCTTGGAAGGTTTGTAGGCGAACAAAGCAGTGATTTCTTTAAAGGGAATGGTGGAGATTTTTCAACGCTTGCAAGGCAGAGTGTGAGCCAGTTTTTGTCATCGGCATTGAACCAGATAGCATCAGATGTTTTTAAAGGCGTTGATATTGATCTTAATCTCAATTCGTATAATGATTACTCCAATGGTGGTAATGAACAAAGAACAGATCTGAATATAGCAGTAAGTAAAAAGTTTGCCAACGACCGGCTTATTGTAAGTGTCGGGCAAAATTTCGGAATAGAAGGACAGGATGCTGCTTCCAAGGCCTCCGGATCTAATACTGGATTCAGGCCTGATCTATCGGTTTCCTATAAATTGACGAAAGATGGCAAATACCTTTTGAAGGCCTATTCCAAAAACCAATTTGAAGTGACGGTTGACGGATATGTGGTTGAAACAGGACTGGCTTTTGTACTTACAATGGATTATGAAAAATTCAAAGAATTATTCAGCAATAAAAAGGAAAAGAAAAAAGGGAAGACGAAATGAGGTATCTATTAAGCATAATGTTATTGTTATTGATTGCATCTTCATGCAGCGTGAGAAGATTTATACCTAAGGATGAAAGGATTTACAAAGGGGCAAAAATCAAGGTCACTAGAAACCCCGAAACAAAAACAAAAGCAAAATCACTCAGGAAAACACTCAAACTCGCAGCGAAGCCAACGAAAAATAAATTTTTATTTGGCCACCCTTATAAAGTTTGGTGCTGGTATGTGATCGGTGAGCCTAAACGCGAAAAAGGATTCCGGGCTTTCTTAAGACAAAAGCTGGGCGAACCACCGGTTTTTGCGAGTCGTGTAAACCCAAAAACGACCGCCGAAAATATGGCATCACTCATGTCTAACCGCGGATATTTTTTTACTACTGTAACAGGTGATACCGTAAACACGGGGCGATACTTTACAAAAGCAAATTATGACGCTTATGTGCAACCAAGATATTTTATAGATACCATAGAATGGGTAAAAGACAGTACCCCGCTCAAGAAATTGCTGGAACGCGATTTCAACAGAAGGGGTTCAATAAAGAAAGGTGACCCTTATACTTTAAGCGGTATAACGGCAGAGCGTGAACGACTTGATTTGTATTTAAAAACCAAAGGTTATTACTTTTTTAACCCGGATTTCCTGATGGCTTATGCTGATACAACAGTAGGTAAGCGAAAAGTCCATTTGTATCTGAATCTTAAAAAGATGACCCCTGAAGAAGCCCGTCATCCTTATACAATTAATAAAATCATTATTTTTCCAGACTATTCGCTAACTAGCACTCAACTTGACACGAGTAAATCCGATGCAATATTATATGACGGCCTCCTGATCAAGGATCCAAATAAAAAATTCAAGCCACAATTGTTTAAGCAAACAATTACTTACCGGCCCGGCAGGTTATATAGTAGCCGCACACAAAACACAACACTGAACAGGCTCATTAATCTTGGCCCTTTTAAATTTATAAAGAACCGTTTTGAGCCCCTTACAGACAGCAGTGCTACTGCAATTAAAGACCTGGGAAAATTCAATATAAAAATTGACACTGCTAATTCAACACCAAAAAAAGATACAGCCGATGTGTTGCATCGCCTGAATGTTTATTATTATCTCACACCTGCCAAAAAGAAATCGCTGCAGGCAGAAATTGATGGCTTTACGAAGGAGAATAATTATATTGGTTCGCAGGTAAGTGCAAATTGGAAAAACCGGAATGCACTGCGTGGTGGCGAACAGTTTGCTGTAAAAGTATATGGGGGATTTCAAACATCCTCAACTGATTCTGTAAAAAATAATAGCTTCAGGGTAGGTACAGAACTTTCATTGAAAATGCCACGTTATGCAATTCCATTTGTTCACCTGAAAGAGAATTTCTTTTACCCGCCAAATACAAATTTGTTATTGGGGTACGAATGGTACAGGCAGGATCTTTACTATACAAAAAATCTTTTCAGGTTCCAGTACGACTTTACCTGGAAAAAGAATTTGCAGACAGAGTTTACACTTGCACCTGTATCCTTAAGCTACCTGCAGGTTTCAAATGTTACGGATAGTTTTTATAAACAAACGGCACAACAACCATCATTGCTTACAAGCATCTATTCTGAATCCACCATCGGTTCTTTCTTTTCATATACTTATAGTTCAGGTAACAGGTCGAGGAAAAACAAATGGTATTTCAACGGTAGTATAGATCTCTCAGGTAACCTTGTAGGCCTTATCATGGGTGCAAAGGATTACAGGTCCAAGAAAATATTCGGTGTTCCATTTGCACAGTATGCAAAGTTTGACCTGGATATTCATTATACAAGAAGGCTTAATAGCAATAATCTTGATTGGGCTAATCGTATTCAAATAGGATTGGGGCTTCCTTATAATAATTCGCGACTGCTACCTTACGCCAAGCTGTACACGATTGGTGGTTCAAGTTCGGTTCGTGGATTCCGGTCAAGAACGCTTGGCCCGGGCACCTATAAAACAACGGCTGCAGATCAACAGTATTTTCAATTAATTGGAGGTGATTACAAATTACTCGGCAATACCGAATTAAGAATTCCATTTACGAAACAACTTAGTGGGGCTTTGTTCCTGGATGCAGGTAATATCTGGACGAAAGATACTATACTCTTTGGCCAGGCAGGAAAATTCTCGAAAGATTTTATTAAAGAGGTAGCAGTGGCCGGGGGAGTCGGAATCAGGTTCGATGCTACGATATTGTTGATCCGTTTGGACGTTGGTATTCCCTTACGGAAACCCTATCTTCCCCAGGGAGAACGCTGGGTGATGGATAAGATCAGTTTTGGAAATGGTTCGTGGAGGGGTGAAAATCTTGTGTTTAATATTGCTATTGGCTATCCTTTCTGATCCTCTTTTTATCTTCTTTGTGGTAATGAAATTGCCTTTACCTTACACTTTGTTGTTGGCTGTATAAGAAGGCTTAATTGCTTTTTAATCGGGATCAGGAAGCTTAGAACAAGTATTACGCTGTTTTGAATTCATGTTTTTGATATGCTGGATTTTCCATATTTTACAACCTAAGAAGAGAGTTGTATTTCACTAAAAAATTTCATTTGAAAAAGCCTGTTAAAATAACGCTGATTGTTCTTGGGATCATATTAGCCGGGGGAATTGCTTATTGGGAGCATAATAAAAAGAAGATCGTAAGAAATGCGGTGGAAAATGCTGTGTCCAATAAAACGGACAGCCTTTATTATATTCATTATGACAGTTCAAGCATAGATGCCGCCAGCGGGAGTGCCAGTTTTTACAACGTTACATTCCAATCGGATTCGCTGCAACAGCAATTGGCGCAATTCGACACAGCCTCTGCTGCTTCCATTTATAATATTCATGTAGCGGAAGTATCTATTCGGGGTGCAAATATTCCGGCACTATTGAGCAATTCAAAAGTAGAAGCAAGTTCCGTTAAAATAATAAGGCCCATCATTTATATCATCAGCTCAGGAACCAAAAAAGAAAAAAAACTTACCCGTAATGATACACTGGCCCTTTATGAAAAGATATTAGGAAAATTAAAAAGCATAAAAGCAGGAGAAATAAGTATAGAAGACGGACAGCTGAATTTTACACATAAAATTGATACGCCCTATGTGTCGTTGAGTGGTATCAATATCAATATGAAAAATGTTTTGATTGATAGTACCAAGGATTATGATAATATAGTGAGTTATCTTATAAAAGATGTGGATGTTTCAGTAAAGAGAACGTTTATTAAGAACGAACAAAATAATTCCGTGTTAACTTTCACCGGGCTTGTATATGATGCCAGGCAGAAGATCATAAAACTTCAAAATTTTCAACAGAAAGACAACGATAGTGGTAAAATTATTTTCGACATAAACAATACTTATATTAAAGGACTTAATACAGATTCTTTTATTTTAAACAGCCAGTTGAAAGCAGAAGAATTGGTAAGCGACGGAGGCTTACTTACTTTTTACAGCAAGAAGGCAACGAATACCTCGAACGATGAAGTTGAAATAGATAATAATTTCTTTGATGAAGCGCTGCTGAATAAAATAACACTGGGCAATACAAAAATCATGGTTTATAAAAAAGATAAACCGAAAGACCCGCCTTTTGTGCTCACCAATGTGAAGTTTAGTGCATCTGAAATTCAAAATTTATATTCCGGCACCAGCATAAAAAATCTCATTAGCAAGAGTAACTGGAATTTGTCTGCCGACGGGTTTGATTTTTTCACTGCTGATAAGGTTTATAAATTGAGCCTGGGTGCATTTGATATCAATAAGGCAACAGGTAAAATGCATATCGACCATTTTTCGGTAATACCACAGATGTCGGAAGCCGCTTACATCAAAACATTAAAAGAACAACATGATCTTTATAATGTTGTAATCAAAAATATTTACCTGGAAGATATTGATACAAAAAAGTTAATTGCCGATAAGATGCTTATTGCCGGCAAGGCAAGCATACAGCCTACAATAAAGGTATCACTTGACAGAACCGTTGCTCCGTTCACAGGTTCCAAGGTTGGGAATTACCCGCATCAACTGATTCAAAAAGTGAAATTTCCGATTTACGTTAAAACTGTTGTGGCCCATGATGCATACATTTCTTACACGGAACGGAATCCCGATTCAAAGCAGCAGGGAACCATTTTCTTTAGCAAGGCCAATGGAACTATAGATAACGTCACTAATATTCCCGATTATCTTGCTAAAAACAATATGCTTGTGGTAAAAGCTTCGGCTTTATTGATGGGGAAAGGGAAATTACAAACGAAATGGAATATGCCACTTGACACAAAGAATGGCGCCTTCACAATTACTGGGTCGGCAGGAACATTTGATCCGGCCGTCCTTAATTCCGTTATAGAACCGCTTGCACTTGCGTCAATTAAAAGTGGAACTATCAAATCAGTGCAGTTCTCTATGAACGGAAATGATGCAGGTGCCAAAGGGACATCCACTTTGCTTTACAATAATCTTAAAATTGAGGCATTAAAAGTTGATTCCAATGACCTTAAAAAACGTGGGCTTATAAGTCTTGTTGCCAATGCTATCATTAAAGATGACAATCCTAAAAATGGCGAAACAAGAGTAGGAGATATAGATCTGGAAAGAGATAAAACACGATCATTCTTTAACCTTGTTTGGAAAGGGATCATGAAAGCTGCTAAAAGAACGGCTTTAGGAAAGAATGATGATGAAAATAAAAATGCCCAATGATTCCATTGAGCAAAGAAATTAATTAATCACTTATTTATCTTCTTGCTTTCTTTTTGAAGAGATTATGATAAATCGCAACTCCATATGCTTTTATCTTATCAGAATTACTGACGGCTGTTTTAGCAACGCCAATCTTTAATGCATTACCGAGCCATCTTTTTACCAATGAAGAGGATTTGCCCCAAAATAGATTTTTTGTCAGCATGCCTACACCTAATCCTGCAACAGCTTTCAAGATACCACTCCTTGCCACCGGCGAATGAGCAATGTTACTGAAAACGCCTTTTATTAAATTGGCTGGCTTTAAGCTATCTACGGTTTCATGGTACTGGTCAACCAATAGATTGCGCTGATAAATCTTTCTTTTCTCGAGTTCAATAATGGCTTCATCCAGTTCTTTCTTGCTGCTGAGTTTCATAAAAACTATTTAAACATTTTTTTCACGAGGGTATCGCCAATGGGTGTTTGAAACCATTTTACCTTCTTAGAATTAAAAATAAGTCCGACAATAAGATAGAATGCGGCTAATACAAAAAAGCCATAATAATTCTTGCCAAGTAATTCGCCAAGTAAAAGTGCAATACCAATATTTAATATTACTAAAAACATTACGAGTGCCAGTAATACAAAAAGATTGGCAACAAGAGATGATATTATATCAGTTACCCTATCGGCGGCTTTCAGTTTGACCAGGTCTATATTTGTTTGACCAAATTCCTTGATTGTTTCAAACAAGGAATGTATATTTTCTGTTACTGTAGCATGATCCTCTTCATGAATTTCATGATCTTCCATTTCTTCCATTTTATTGTCGGAGCTTATTTAAGAAATTATGCGTGGCTTAAGAAAAACTTCTTTTTGTTTCTTCTTTGAAATTGTTGGCTTTGTCTTTTCCTTTTTCCATAATATCTGAGGCTTCACCGCGGATACTGTCGTACTTTTCAGAAATTGCTTCGCCCAGTTCATTGAATTTGTTTCTTACCGAATCTCTTAAGTCCCCACCTTTCTCTGCAATTTTCTTTCTTGTTTCACTTCCTTTGTCTGGTGCGAATAAAATACCAAGCACTGCGCCTGCTGCAGCCCCTAAAAGTAGGCCTGATAATAATTTACTTGAGCTCATGATTGTTTGTTTTTAAAATTAAAAATATAGATAGGTATAAACTAAAATGTTGCCAAATTAAATATTATTAAAAACACTCTGTCAAAAGTTATTCTTTACAACTCCGAGGAAAAAATTCCCCGCTTTATCCATTTTTTTGTCTACAAAGTTTTACAAATATGTTTGAATTTAAAAATCCCTTACGATTATATGTCTGGCATAATTATCACATATTGTAAGCCATAAAAATTACAAAATAAACATTAAAAAACCTAATAGCTCTCAAATAAATTTTTTTTATGGATTTAAAGTCAGGATATCCATTTTGGCTGATAAAAAATGGATTGCCCTTCGACTATCCGGTCTTGCTGGAGAATACAAGTTCGGATGTGCTGATCATGGGTGGCGGTATCTCGGGTGCTTTGATGGCTTATCACCTGATGGAATCCGGTATTCCATGTATGTTGATTGACGGCAGAGCCATTGGCCTGGGCAGTACCTGCGCCAGTACCTCGCTTCTTCAATATGAAATTGACGTACCGCTTTGTGAATTGAAACAGAAAATAGGATTGAAAAATGCGGTGAAGGCCTACAAACTTTGCGAGGAAGCCATTGACAGCCTAAAAGAGATCGCTTATAAAATTGAATTTAAGGAATTCCAGGAGAAGCAAAGTTTGTACTATGCTGCTTCAAAAAAAGATGATGCATTTATAAGAGAGGAATACCAGGTAAGGCAGGAAAATGGCTTTGACGTTAGGTTATTGGATGCAAAAGAAATACAAGGCGTGTTTCATTTTAGAGGAACAACCGGGATCTTATCAGCCAAAGCTGCACAAACAAATGCATACAATTTTACACATGCACTGCATCAATACAATATCAAAAGAGGGCTCAGGATATTTGATCGTACAGAAGCGATAAAAATAAAACATTCTGTAACAGGTGTTGAGCTGGAAACCAATAGGGGGCATATGATTAAATGCAGGAAACTAATTTATGCAACTGGTTACGAAGCGGTAAATTATGTTGACAGGAAAATTGTACAACTGCAAAGCACATACGCAATTTGCAGCGAGCAAATGCAGCAGGATGAAATCCAAATGAATGGCAGTACGCTGTTATGGAACACGGCCGACCCTTATTTATACCTGCGCACAACAACTGACAATCGTATTATCATCGGGGGCAGGGATGAGAAATTTTATGATCCAGGAAAACGAGATATACTCCTTCCTAAAAAAAGCAAACAGCTGGAAGCCGATCTCAAGAAATTATTCCCGGGTTCAGTTTTCAAAACTGAATTTAGCTGGGCAGGAACATTTGGAGCAACCAAAGATGGGTTGCCTTTTATTGGAGAATATAAAAAGTTGCCCAATAGTTATTTCGCTCTTGGCTTTGGAGGAAACGGAATTGTCTTTAGCATGATTGCGGCAGCTTTTTTGACTAATACTATTAATGGAAAACAGAACCCAGGTGAGGAGATGTTTTCTTTTAATCGGATTTAAAATATAAAATGATGAAAAAAAAAGAAGGTGGCTCATTGAAGAAGACCTTTTATGGCTTTTCTTCCTGGGTTACCAAAGCAACTGGAAAGCCCACCGCTTTTTTACTTGCATTGCTGAGCGTCATTATCTGGGCAGCAATGGGTCATTTTTTTAATTATTCCGAAACCTGGCAGCTGGTAATAAATACAGGCACAACGATCATTACCTTCTTAATGATCTTTGTTATCCAGCAATCCCAAAACCGGGACAGCACGGCGCTGCACCTTAAATTGAATGAGTTAATTGCAGCCAATAAAGATACAAGCAACAGGCTTATGGCCAGCGAAGACCTCACCGAAGAGGAATTGGAAGTAATCAAAAAATATTATAAGAAAATCTCGGAACATCCAAACAACGAATCAGTTTTCGCATCGCATTCCCTGGATGAAGCTGGAAAGGATTCAAAAAATAAACTTGAAAGCCAGGCAGGTAATAAATCTTCTAAAACTAAAAACTAAGAATATGAATCGTTTAAAATTAATTCAACTAAGTTTCCTGATTGTGACTGTAACTACATTTTTAAGCAGTTGTGAGGTTGTAGGTGGTATTTTTAAAGCAGGAGTATGGGTAGGAGTTTTGGTTGTTGTGGGTATCATTGCATTGATATTGTATTTTGTTGGCAGAGGAAGGAAGTAATCAAACCTGCTTTTAATCCGAATCAGGTTGCAAGGAAATATTCAATATTCGATTCACAAATGTAAATCTTCAACAGTCATTTTCGTCTTTGACTATTTATATTGCGTTTCGAATATTGAATTAAGCAATCATGAATATAGGCAGGGGTAGAATATTTATGAGGCAATTTTTTGTTGCCTCTTCAATCTGATCTTTTCAAGTTTTCTTGCAATTCTCCCTTTTTCCGCAGTGCTGTCTCCCCCCATAAGTTTTCCCCAGGGTTTGAGATCCTCAATTCTATCAAATATTGTTTTTAAAATGGCAATCGTAGGCAATGCAAGAAATATTCCCGGTAGGCCAAGAAGGGTTCCTGCAATCACAACGCCGAGTATGGTAACAAGTGCATTTATTTTCACCTTCGAACCAACGATGCGTGGCATTAAAAAATTTGAATCAAAAAAATGAATCACTTCGAACCAGATAATGATCCAGGCGATATCACTCAAATGAGTAGACGTAGTAAGTGTGATGAGTGAAGTGAATATGATCCCACTGATAATTCCAATATAAGGGATGATGTTTAATATTGCCGTCAGTATGCCCAAAAAGATTGCATACTTTATTCCCAGGAACAACAACACGCTCGTATTCAAAACAGCAATGATCCCCATTTCTGTGATGAGGCCTACCATGTACTTCTGCACAATTCCTTTCGATTCAAGTAATACTTCTTTCACTTCCTGTTCGTGCTCTTTGTCAAACACTTCAATTATAAATTCCCTGATCATATGTTTGTAAACAAGAATCAGGAACGTATAAATGGCGATCATCACAATGAAAAATAATGTATGGGTGATCGTAAAAACAGTTTGCCCAATAACTTCCGAACCAGAATTCTTCACATTGCTTGTTGCCCTGTCAAACAGGTCAGATTGTTGTTCCGTACTGATGTTGAAACGGGTTTGCAACCAGGATTGCAGCGTTTGATAATGCGCCTGTAAATGATCCCTGATCGAAGGAATATCTTTTAAGAAACCCGCAATCTGGTGTGAAAAAAAATAAATGATGCTTCCGATCACAGCCAGTGAAAGGATCACAGCCGTAAGAACTGCAAGTGACTTGGGAAACAGTAATTTATTTACAAGAAAATTTACGAATGGCAGTAATAATATGGATAGAAGTATAGAAAAAATAAAAGGTACGATGATACCCTGGCCCTGTATAAGCAACACGGCAAGCAACAGTAACATCAACAATTTGAAAGTAAACTTTATGTAGAAAGGGAGTTCCTTAAAATTTAGCTGGTTCATCAGATTATTTTCTCCCGTTTGTAATGAGCCCCTGGATGGCACCCTTTCCGTTAGGCTTAGTCGACGGATTTACATCAAAATCAATTGACTAAAAATCCTTTCAGGCCATACTCTTCAGACTCGATCGCATATAGTACGGTATTTTTGGAAGGCTCATTTTTATCTTCATACCTGTACTGCTCTGTAATACTCAGTTCATAGCTCCTGAAATTCATGTCTCTTTCAGAACAGTAGAGGAAATCATTTTTCTTAATAAACTTACAGTTGTAGCCTTTACGTTTGAGATTTTCGAGTTCCTCTATAAATAATTTCTCTGTTGTCATAACTATCTTACTAAGGCAGTCAGGCTAATGATGGATAATCATCCAGGATTACTGCTTCCGGGTTAATAAATTTTAGAGAGAAATTCCTGTTTTATCTCTATGCCATAACGCATTCGACATTAGCCGGGAGCGTTATGGCAATCGAGTTTAGCACATGTTTGGGACCAGCAGGGTAAAAGAATACCTTAAGCTTACAGCCGTCAGATTAACTTTAGGCACCTCTGATAACCCTCAACAGCACGGCGATTATTGCTATTACAAGCAAGATGTGAATAACCCCACCTACGTGATAACCCAAATACCCGATTAACCAGGCGATCACAAGAATAACAGCAATAATGTAAAGTAGATTTCCCATATTATATAAATTGTTAAATGTATAAAGGCTTAAGAAAAAACTTTGCCATGTTCTTAATTCGCTTGAAACTGAGTGCGATTATGCCTGGCTGAAAGTGGAAAATGTTTATGAGGCAGCAAGGGAGGGGATAAAATTCTACGGGTTGGGGAATAAGAACCTAATTTGTAACAAGGTCAACCGCTTTATAAACAATATCTCTTGTGAAAGGTTTTCCAATAAAATAATCTGCGCCTTCCTCTAATGCTTGTTTGCGGTCTGCGTCTGTGTCGTGTGCAGTTATCATGATTATCTTGGCACTGGGGTAATGAAGTTTTATGTATTCTATAAAGTTCATACCAAGGCCATCAGGAAGATGGTTATCTAAAAAAATAATTTCAGGAGTTTCTTTTTTAAGAGCCATTGCTGCATCCGACAATGTATTGACATAATCAGCCTGCAGGTTTTTTTGCTTAAGCAATGTACTTAATAAGTAGCAGATATCTGTTTCATCATCAATGATCAAAGCTTTCAAAACTTCATGGTTTAAATATGTTGAATTTATCATTTTCTTCATTTTACCGCAAAGAGGTAAAGACAATTAGGTTGCCAAGAGCGTGTTTTAAACGAAAAAGACCTGATTTAATTGCAGGTCGTTCAAAAAGGGGCAAAAAATGGACCTTTTTGAAAATAAAATTAATAGAAACAGGGATATTGATTATTTATTTCCTAATTTATTAAGGATAACGTTTGGGATTTCCCCCTAAACGTGGAATTTATTACATGGTATAATTATAGTATTGGGTCAACATGCTTTATCGCAAACAACATTATGAGAAAAAGAGTAACAACATTTTTTTTATTCAATAAACAGGTCATTGCAGAATATTTGGCAGATAATGTTATTAAATACAGTGCATCGCTTGCATACTATACAACTTTATCGCTTGCCCCGATGCTCGTAATTATTATAACAGTCAGTGGGATCATATTTGGCCGGGAATCGATGACCGGGGAAGTGTATAAACAAATAAACGGGATGGTTGGTGATGATGCGGCTCTGCAAATTCAGACAACTATGCAGCACATTCACCTAAGCAGGGATACACCCTTTGCCAGCATCATCAGTTTTATCATATTGATCATTGGCGCCACCGGTATTTTTGGGGAGATGCAGGACTCGTTAAATAAAATATGGGGCCTGAAAACAATTTCCCGAAAGGTTTGGTGGAAATTAATTTTGAACAGGCTCCTGTCATTTACCATAATTATTTGCATGGGCTTTGTATTAATGGTGTCGTTAATATTAAATGCTCTTGTAGCTGCCGTTAGCGGCAAGTTGAATACATTGATGGCGGGCGCCGGGGACACAATGATCCCTCTTGTCGATAATGTTATGTCCGTGGGAGTGACCTTGCTTTTATTTGCAACCATTTTCAAAGTACTGCCAGATGCTAAAATAAAATGGAAAGATGTTTTTGTCGGAGCCTTGATCACTGCCATCCTGTTCACCCTGGGAAAACTCGGTATTGGCTATTATCTAAGCAAAAGTAATCTTGCAACGGTTTTTGGGGCGGCAGGCTCCATCATAATAATAATGATCTGGGTTTATTACAGCTCAGCCATTTTATACCTCGGTGCAGTTTTTACAAAAGTATATGCCACCGATTTCGGCGGCAAAATATACCCGAATGATTATGCAACCTGGGTTAAGGTAGAACAGATCCCGGTTTCAGATGTTACCCTTGCAAAACCAGAGTAAATATTTATAAACTAAACAATACCATGAAGAAGATTCTAATTATTGATGATGACCTGGATATGTGCTTATTATTGAGCAAATTTCTTTCAAAAAAAGGATATGAGGTTGACACCGCCCATTCAGGCAACAAGGGATTGATAAAGTTCAAAGAAAACCATTTTGATATTGTATTGTGCGATTATCGCCTTGGAGATAAAGAAGGTAAAGATGTGCTTGTTGAAATAAAGGCATTTTCGCCCGGCACCATTGTATTGATCATGACTGGTTATTCAGATATCAAAACAGCCATTGATGTTATTAAATTAGGGGCTTATGATTATATAACCAAACCACTCATACCTGATGAAGTACTAAACGTTTTAAAAGCTGCATTGGATCAACCGGAATCAGCATCCGGCACGATAATAACTTCTTCTGCGGGTCCAAGAAGCACCCTGAAAAAACAAACCATTTTAAACAGTGAATATTTGGTGGGTGAGGCTGGTGCAACACAGGAATTATACAAGCAGATTGAAATTGTAGCACCTACCAATTACAGCATCATTTTATACGGGGAAAGCGGCACTGGTAAAGAAGTAATCGCAAAAACAATTCACAGTTTGAGTGAGCGTGCCGACAAACCATTTATTGCAATGGACTGCGGCACCTTATCAAAAGAACTGGCGGGCAGTGAATTGTTTGGACATGTGAAAGGAGCTTTTACAGGTGCATTAACAGACAAGGAAGGCCATTTTGAATTGGCCGACGGCGGTACTCTGTTCCTTGATGAAGTAGCAAATCTTTCCATTGAAGTGCAGGCATCTTTATTACGGGTGATACAGGAACGAAAATTCAAACGTGTGGGTGGGAATAAAGAAATGCCGGTTGATGTGCGCCTCATCGTTGCATCAAATGAAAATTTACAGGAAGCGTATCGAAAAGGAAAATTCCGGGAGGATCTTTACCATAGGTTCAATGAGTTTTCAATCAATTTACCTGCACTTAGAAATCGCAAAAAAGATATTCCTTTATTCGCGGATTTCTTTTTACAAAAAAGCAAGGTAGAATTAGGGCGTGACATAGATGACTTTGATGATGAAGTAATGAAAATGTTCATTAACTATTCCTGGCCAGGTAACCTCCGGGAGTTTAGGAATGTTGTGAGGCGCTCCGTATTGTTAACCCTTGAAGGAAAGGTGTTGGCTAAAACACTACCATGGGAAATAACGAATTCTTCAAGCCCCTTATCCTCACCGCTTGCAAAAGAGCAAACCGATGGCGTACAAGGAGAAGAAACTGGTATTAAAAAAAGCTATGATCTTAAAGACGCCTCCACCAAGGCTGAATATGAGGCGATCATGAAAGTGCTGAAGGAAGTAAACTTCAATAAGACACGTGCTGCTGAAATTTTAAGGATCGATCGAAAAACACTTTACAATAAAATAAAAAGTTATGAAGAATCGATCGTAGATAAATGATTAAAAAAACAGATGTTTTTATCACAAAATAATTCCAATTCTTCAAAGTGCTCCATCATAAAAATTGGCAATTATTGAATTGAATTACGGTATACCTTTAGCAATTAATTGAAAACAATATCATCCTTAAATAATTATTTTATGGCACAAAAAGTAGAAATGACCACACTCAGTACCGTTATGGAAAAATTAAGATTAAAAAAACAGGATAACGAATTCAGGATGACTGATCAGGGTTTTGGTTCCGACAAGGGGAAATGTTATTCACCCGAAGATCTTAAAATTATAAAGACATACCGTTTCGAGGGAGAATCCGATCCCGGCGATTCATCCATATTATATGTTATCGAAGCAAATGATGGGAAAATTGGATACAGCCTTGACGCATATGGCGTTTATAGTAACCACGAAGATGCGAGGTATGATGATTTTATAAGAAAAATACCAATGGAAGAAAGGGATGAACAGATTATTTTCGGGTAATTAAAAAATTCATCAGCCTGCTGACTGCACGTAGAGGCACGGTTTAAGTTTGCGTTTCTATCATTATTGAACCAATGCTTTCATATTCATAACCACAACCATTACCTGATCTAATTTCTACAAATGCAAGCCGAACACCTAAGCCTTAAGATCTTAATTATTGATGATGATGAAGATGATTTTTTTATTACAAGCGAATATATAAAGAGCATCCCCGGAAATAACTTCACTGTTGAATGGTGCTATGAATACAATGAAGCTGTGGAGATTATTTGCCAGGGCAAACACCAGCTTTATTTTGTTGATTATTTTTTAGGCGCTAAGACCGGGCTTGATCTTATTAAAGAAGCTATCGGGTTAAAGTGTGAACAGCCTTTTATTTTGCTCACCGGTATCGGTAATCAAAAAATTGATATTGAAGCCATGAAAGCCGGGGCTGTTGACTACCTCGTAAAATCAGAATTGGATCCTGAAAAGTTAGAGAGATGCATTCGCTATTCATTTGAGCGGTCAAAAACCTTGAAAGCATTAAAAGCAAACGAACGTAAGTTCAGGAATATTTTTGAACGCTCAGCGGATGCGGTATTCCTGGCGGACGAAAATTTAGTTTTTAAAGATATCAATGAAGCAACAACGAAGCTATTGGGCTATTCCAAAAAAGCCTTACTTTCCCTTAGCCTGTTTAAACTATTCAGCACAAGTGAAGATGAGGAAAAATTAAGAAGCGAGCTGGATAACAAAGATGATGTTGAAGACAGAGAGATTATTTTAAAAACAAGGAGCGGCGAAATAAGGTATTGTATCCTTTCGCTTTCTACCGAAAAGGGTGAAGAGGGAAGATACTACCAGGGAATTATTCATGATATCACATTTTTAAAGAAAGCGGAAAAAGCAACTTTGCGGATGGAAAAGCGTGGTGTTGCCGACAGGCTGGTACATGTACTGGCACACGAAGTAAGGAACCCGCTTAATAATATTAATCTTTCTCTGGAACAACTTGTTCCGGAAATGGAAAACACTGATTCAAAAATTTATGTTGATATCATTCATCGTAACAGCAAGCGAATAGAAAGCCTGATCACTGAACTGCTAAGTACCAGCCGGCCGGCAGAGATCAAGCAATCACCATTGCCATTGCAAAAGATCATTGACGATAGTATCGCTGCTGCTACGGATCGCATAATGCTAAAGAAGGTTACGCTCCAAAAGCATTTTCCTGTTGACCAGGTCATTGTGCTTGCCGATCCTGAGAAATTAAAAATCGCTTTGCTCAATATTATCATTAATGCGATTGAAGCAATGGAACCTGAATCAGGCATGCTTAATATTACCCTGAATAATTATGGGGCGCAGTCTCAACTCATTATCGAAGACAACGGATGTGGCATAAGCGATGAAAATCTTTCCAGGCTGTTTGAACCGTATTTCACTGCGAAAAGAAATGGAATGGGGCTAGGATTGGCAGCTACATTAAATATTCTGCAATCGCACCAGGCTGAGGTAGAAGTAAAATCAAAAGTGAATGAGGGTAGTAGTTTTATTATAAGCTTCCGGAATTTTGTAGCAGCTGCCAGTAAACCTTGAATCAGACCCATGAATTTTATAGCTCTTAATTCATAAAGCCCGTGTAAAAGTTACAGGTCTTCATCTAACATTAGCCCAATATAAAGGCAATATCTGGATTACCTGGTCAACGAATAAAGGGTCAATATTTTTTATAGCCAGCGAGTTGTTTCCGAGTATCTGCCACTCCTCATTGTCCATCTCAACAAGTGTGTACATGTACCTTTTATTTGCATTGTAGATCTCGTACATTTTATACTTATCCTTCATAAAATTGAAGAATCCAAAATTCAATAAACTGTCATTTATGATTTGTTTGTGCCAGGTCAGGATTTTTGGAACATGAATCGGATTCCTGGCAAAATCACGTACTTGTTCACCAATATCCCGGGCAAGTTGAGTGGCACCCATATCTTCTTCAATCCACATCCCTGTCTCTACATCGGTAAAAAAAATGTTTTCATATCCATTCTTGAAGATCACTTTAAACATGTTGTGGTGACGGTTTGGGATTTCCGTGACCCATGCAAAACTTTCTGCTCCATCAACCTTAAGGTATATGATATTATTCATAAATATTTTTAATTATTAACACATAAAACCTGCCAATGTTCAAAATAGAAATTTTAATTGATAACTCATAACCGACTGTCTAAAACCTGTCTTTCAACTTACAAATAAAGCAGGATTGAGGAAAAAAGCGTTGTTTTCTGCTTTACTGTGGAATTAGATACCCACGCAATGATTGACGAATAACGAAATAGCACTTTAACGAAAAATCGGCAACCAGCACCAGAAACAAGCAACGTTCTTTGCTTCGCGTGAGCGTCACATCATTTAAATACGCAAATAAGAATAAGATGGTTGCCATCCATTTTAATTGGCCACTACTTTAAGCCCTATAACAGAAAAAATTAGAGTTGAAATAAAAAACAATCTCCAGAAGGAAGCTGGTTCTTTGAAAAAGATGATGCCGATGAGCACAGTTCCCACCGCCCCGATTCCGGTCCATACCGCATAGGCGGTTCCAATTGGTAATGATTGCGAAGCCCGATACAACAAATACATGCTGATGGAAAGGCAAACAAAAAAGCCAGCCATCCACATTATTTTGATATCGCCGGTAGCATCTTTTGCTTTTCCAAGGCATGTTGCAAAAGCGGTTTCGAACAGCCCGGCAATGATTAGGATGATCCAGTTCATGGGTATGGGTTATGGTGAATAGTGATATTTTTAAGAGTTGTGTTGTGATCTAAACATTAAATTTAATTGAAGCTGATCAATAGTTTAATGAATTAAGCCTATTCCTGAATTATTTAGAGATTTTGATCACTTCAAACCAACGTTTAAACTGACAAGCCTTCACTATTCACCCTTCACCATTCACCATCCACCCTTCACCTTCCTCATTTACATTTTCGTGCCATTAAACTCCTTCGACTTACCCTTAGCGATAGATAGGCTGTTCCATGGTCCTTTCTTAAGTTGCTTTGCCACAAAAATAATTTGCCCAACATGATAAACATAATGGGTAAGTTGCCTGTTGATTGCTTCTATAACTGTATGCGCTTCCTGTCGTAGGTAAATAATTTCAGTCAGTTGCTCTTCTTTTAAAGCATCTGTGGCTGTAAACAGGCAGGCCCATCCCGCCTCCCATTGCCTTAACAGCTCTTCCTTATCATAACCTGTAATTTCAAATTCTGCATCCCGGTCCCTCCAGGGCTTTTCACCATCACTTGTCAGAAAATCGGTCCATCGAGACAACATATTTCCATACATATGTTTTACAATGGCAGCAATACTATTACTCTCTTCATTACTGGAAAAAAACAATTGGCCTGGCTCTAGCTGCTCCATTGCTTTTTCACCCAATAGTTTATAACGGAGAAATTCTGACTTTGCACTTTTTAAATAATTGCTGTTTGTATTCATGACTATCGTTTTTTCTGCTTACAAATTTAATAATGTTGACGTGAATTTATTTTCTTCCGCCTACCTGCCTGCATGGTAAAAATTTTATCTTTAAGTATGAACTACCTCGCCCATGCAAATTTGTCTTTCGGACAGTCACCAATCCTTGTTGGAAATATGATCAGCGATTTCGTAAAGGGTAAGAAGCAGTACGAATATGAAAGGGCTGTACAAAATGGAATAAAGCTTCATCGTGCCATCGACAATTTTACGGATACACATCCTGTTATTAAAGAAATGAAAAAGCCTTTCAGGGAAAAATATGGCTTGTATGCCGGCGCCTTTACCGATATCGTGTGTGATTATTTCCTTGCAAATGATAAAAATGAATTTTTTTCAGCCGGCGCACTTGCATCTTTCAGCCAGGATTGCTATCATAAACTTGAAGGTGAAGTAACTACACTCCCCGAAAAATTTCAGCAATATTTTGTGTATATGAAACAGCAGGATTGGTTATTCAATTACCAGTTTGAATGGATGATACAAAGAAGTTTTATGGGGATCGTAAAAAGAGCAAAATATATGGATGATTCAGAAACTGCATTTTGGATCTTTCAAAATAATATTGAAACCATGCGTCTTCATTATATTGAATTCTATCCATTGTTAAAAAAGCATGCCCTTCAAACTTTGCAGGAATTAGAAAGGTTCAATTAATATATCTTTGAAAAAAAAAGCTATGAAGAAATTTTTTTTTGCGGCTGTACTGTATTTCTTTAGTACTACCATTGTATTTGCACAGTCTAATCTTCCTGTATTCGACAAATCACCTATGGATGAAAGTTATTGCCCCATGAATTACCCGTTGCTTAAAATCCAGGATAAGTTAACAGACCCTTTGATTGCAAGAGTGATCTATAGCCGTCCACAAAAAAGCGGGCGTGTAATATTTGGCGACCTGATCGAATATGGAAAAGTATGGCGCCTTGGTGCAAACGAAGCAACCGAAATTGAATTCTTCCAGGATGTAAAAATTGGAAATGCAAAAATTAAAAAGGGCAGGTATAGTTTATATGCAATTCCCGATACTGGTAAATGGACGATCATCGTGAACAAAGAAACACATACCTGGGGTTCGTTCAGGTACGATGTAAAAAAAGATGCGGCAAGGATTGATGTACCAGTCCAAAAAACAACTGAACTTTCTGAAGCATTCACGATCTTATTTGATAAGTCTGACAAAAGCTACGATCTTAAATTTTCCTGGGACGATGTAAAAGTTACCGTCCCGGTTTCAATCTCTTTATAAACTATGAAAATCTTTAGGCATTCATTGAGGGCAATTATGATATCGCATTTTTTTGCTGTGACATTATTATCATGTAATCTCAATAAAAATAATTCTGATGCTGCAATAATCATATCCGACACGATAAAGAGCCAGGAAGCCTTGAACCCATACGTAACAAACGACCGTTCGCCAATGGATATGAGTTATTATCCGCATGACTATCCTGTTTCGAAAATGAATGGGACCGATACTACAGCTCCGCTGGCAAGAGTTATTTATAGCAGGCCGCAAAAAAAAGGAAGGGTTATTTTTGGGAATAACTCAAAAAGTCTCTGTGAATACGGAAAAGAATGGAGACTTGGTGCCAATGAAGCAACTGAAATAGAATTTTTTAGAAATGTGATCATCAATGGAAAAAAAATTGAAAAGGGCCGTTACCTGATCTATTGCATTCCATATCCTGAAAAATGGACCATCATATTAAATACAAATTTATTTACATGGGGCCTTCACCTGGATAAAGAAAAAGATATTTTTAAAGTAGATGTGCCCGTGGAACTGCAAGCCCCAACAGTAGAAGACTTCACCATGTTGTTTCAACCCGCTACTTATGGTGCCGACCTGCTGATGGCATGGGATAATGTAAAAACGACACTGCACATAAGAACCATTCCATAGACAAATCATTTTTGGACTTGCATTCGGGAATCATGATATTTACAATATGTGTGGTATAGCTGGAATTATATCTTCAAATCAAATTTATTTAAACACAACCGTACTTAAAAGTATGGCTGATTCGGTGGCCCACCGGGGCCCCGATGGTGAAGGTTTTTGGATCAATAAAAAAAGAAATATCGGCCTGGCACACAGGAGGCTTGCCATAATTGACCTCAGCCCCACAGGTGCACAACCTATGCATTACTTACAACGTTACAGCATCGTGTACAATGGTGAAATATATAATTACATCGAGTTAAGGAAAGAACTGAAAAAAGCAGGTTATCATTTTGTATCAAACAGTGATACTGAAGTTATCCTGGCTGCTTTTGATTGTTATAAAGAAAAATGCGTTCAGTATTTTGATGGCATGTTTGCATTTGCTATTTGGGATGAATTGACACAAACTTTGTTTGCGGCACGTGATCGCTTTGGCGAAAAGCCATTTTATTATTTTAGTGAAAAAGACATTTTTATTTTTGGCAGTGAGATGAAAGCATTATGGGCGGCGGGTGTGCAAAAGCAAACAGAAAATAAAATGCTGCTCAATTATATAACACTTGGTTATGTGCAGAATCCCGCAGACAAGGCGCAAACATTTTTCAGGGATATTTATTCATTGCCTCCTGCTCACTATCTTACATTAGATGCTATAACTTATGAGCTTCAAATTGAAGAATACTGGAACATTGACAAGCAGGCACAAATAAAAATAAGCGAGGAAGAAGCCATTGAACGATTTGATAAATTATTTTCCGCATCTGTGTTCAGGCGCCTGAGAAGTGATGTTCCTGTAGGCGCAAGCCTGAGCGGTGGGCTTGATAGTTCAAGCATCGTATATTATTTGAATCAGCAGCTACGCAATGCATCATCTCAGTATAAAACTTTCTCGGCTGTTTTCCCCGGGTTCGAAAATGACGAATCAAAATATATTGAGCAGGTTGCAAACAAATTCAATGTTGAAAGTTATACCACCGTTCCCTCTGCCATTCAACTGATAGATGATTTTGAAAAACTCGCCTGGCACCAGGAAGAACCTTTTCCTTCTTCAAGCATCTATGCACAGTACAAGGTTTTTGAACTTGCAAAGCAACATAATATTAAAGTATTGCTTGACGGACAGGGCGCTGATGAAATCTTAGCAGGTTATCATAAATATGTTCACTGGTATCTACAGGAAATGGTAAGCAGGTATAAATTTTCCGGGTCAAAAAAAGAAAAATTATTGTTGCATAAGAACAATGTCCATTTTAAATGGAACGTAAAAAATATCATCGCTGCATTTTTACCGTCTCATGCATCCATTGCCCTGGAGAAAAAGGAATACCTGCGCATCATTCATCATGGAGATGTAAGCAAAAATCTGTTGTCTTGTTTAAAAGGTCGTGAATGGGAAGGTATTCACAAGCCTGTTGTGACAAAATTAAATGACATTTTATATTTTTCTACAATGCAACATGGCCTGCAGGAATTGTTGCGCTACAGCGACCGAAATGCAATGGCCCATGGCCGTGAAGTAAGATTGCCTTTCTTAGATGCAGCGTTGGTGCAATTTATTTTTTCACTTCCCTCAAGGTTTAAAATAAATAATGGTTTCACCAAATCAATACTCAGGAAACTGATGGACGATAAATTGCCACAGAACATCGTATGGCGTACTGATAAAATTGGATATGAGCCACCACAAAAGCAATGGATGGAAAACCAGGTGATGAAGGATTATATCTATGAAGCAAAAAGTAAACTTGTAAAAGAAGATATTTTAAAAGCAGAGGCATTGCAAAGAAAAACCAAAAGCCTTAATGCATATGATGCCGACAATTTTGACTGGCGGTATTTATGTGTTGCCCAGGTTCTGAAAAAGTAGGCCACCCCCAAAATCTTAACTATGAAAAAAATATTACTTCTTATTTTTCTCAGTTCCAATTTGAAAGCGGTTGTTTATGCTCAGCCAGCCAATGATACTCCTCATATTGAAATAAAATATGTAGATCCAAATTTAACCAGCAAAACCGACATCAGCTGTGAAAAGTTTGAAACTTCATTTGATAAAGCTGACTATAAAAATTATACTGTAGTTGATTCATTTCTTTTATCCAAACTAAAAGAGGCATATGAAAACATTTCTTATTACAAGGAACCAGCCGATATCGATGTTCGGTATAAACTTTCCATAAATTTTACAGGCAAAGAGAAGATGCCCTTAGTTGTTTGCGTAGATAAGGCAGGTGAGGCAATGATCAACGGTCAATCAGTGAGGAGTGAGAAATTCTTTCGATTATTAAAAAAAACAATTGCATTGGTCCCCAGGGAATTTTCCATTAAGTAGCATTATTGGTAGTAGTACAATTTGAAAAGTTGTGAGACTGAATGAACGATAAAAGGAAATTTAAGTTCTTAGCAGCTGACATAGGAACAAGTTGATATATTTTGGCATCCATGGAAACCTCGGAGTTAAAAGAGATTTTTCACAGAGTTTCACAGAGTGTTTCAATTAATAAATGAAGTTCCAAAGTTTTTGAAGCTAAAACTCTTGTACTTCGGTAAAAAAATGTGGGTTAGAACCTTACATTTTCAAGACATAAAGCATGTTTTATTAGCAGCTTGTTGAAGCCGCTGTAACTTAACCTGGCTTCGTCAAGCTCTGCCTGGCAATATCAACCATTACCCATAATGTTGCATTGATGAGGTTAAATTATTTATGGCTATTTTTGCAACTCATAATTTATAAATAATGAGTAACAAAGAAGAATTGGCAGGAAAAAAAATTGCAACTAAAATAATACATGCAGGCGCAGAACCCGATCCAAGTACAGGTGCGATCATGACGCCCATCTATCAAACATCTACTTATGTGCAGACTGCCCCAGGGAAAAATAAGGGTTATGAATATGCACGTTCACAAAACCCTACACGTGCCGCATTGGAAACCGCATTGGCCGTAATTGAGAACGGAAAGTTCGGACTGGCTTTTAGCAGCGGCGTAGCGGCTACAGATGCCGTTATTAAGTTGCTGAACCCCGGCGATGAAGTGATCGCTGCCAATGATATGTATGGAGGCACCTACCGGCTCTTCACAAAAGTGTTTGAGAAATTCGGGATTAAATTTATTTATGTTGATACAACGAATACAGAAAATATTCAGGAAGTTGTTTCTGCGAAAACAAAACTGATATGGATTGAAACACCAACAAATCCCCTGATGAATATTACTGATATACATGCAGTATCTGTCATTTCACGTAAGGCTGGTGCCATGCTTTGTGTTGATAATACTTTCGCTTCTCCTTACCTTCAAAATCCCCTGGACCTTGGTGCTGACATCGTAATGCATTCTTCAACAAAATACCTCGGTGGGCATAGTGATGTAATACAAGGTGCATTGATCATGAACGACCAGGCTTTGCGGGACCAATTATATTTTCTTCAAAAAAGTTGCGGCGCTGTTCCGGGGCCAATGGATTGCTTTTTGGTGCTACGTGGAATTAAAACATTGCATGTACGTATGAGGCAGCATTGTGATAACGGTTTTGTGATTGCGCATTTTTTACGCAAGCATCCGAAAGTTGACAAGGTGTATTGGTGTGGTTTTAGCGATCATCCAAATTATGAAATTGCAAAAATTCAGATGAGAGGCTTTGGAGGAATGATGAGCTTTACCTTGAAGGATGACAGCATTGAGGCAGCTAACAAAGTGTTATCATCAACAAAATTATTTTCTCTTGCAGAAAGTCTTGGTGGAGTAGAATCGCTTATCAACCACCCTGCAAGCATGACGCACGCAAGCATACCAAGAGAAGAAAGAATAAAGAATGGCCTCACTGATGGATTAATAAGGTTGAGTGTAGGTATTGAAGATGCCGACGATCTTATTGATGACCTTAAACAAGCGATGGCATAATAACTATTTACACTTACCATAACCCAATATTATATTTTCAATATTGGGTTTTTTATTTGAGCAATGGGAAGGTTTTAAAAATCAGTTTTAATCAGAATACTCTTCGGATGCGGCACATGAAATAGAATTTATGTTGGCTAATACCAATTATAAATTAATACTTGTCAGTCTTGACAATTCCGCTGTCATTATCAAAGAACTTAAATTTTCCCTTTATTTGTGCCTCAGCCTGACAATCTTTGCTGGCGCAGCTTTAGTTTCTTATTGGTATAACTTGAAGCAAAAAAAGTGTGGGGCAAGTTTTGGGACAATGATTTTCATTGCAATTCATACCCAATATTTACCATTCCATCCTGCCCTTTACCCATTCATTAGGTTTCACATAAACATGTGGTTTTTTTCGATTGATTTTTCGATGTAATTCGCTGCTCAAACCAAATACGCAACGATGAACATCATGAAACAGTCGGGCATTCTTATTACGATCATTGTTTTAAGTTTAGTCAGCAAAGCACAAACGCCAGGGCTTACCCAAACGATAAAAGGAACAATAATAGATGCTGATTCAAAAAAGCCATTAGCATCAGCCAATATCATGTTGATTGGCTCCGGCAAAGAAGTTATGGCAGATTCATTGGGAAATTTTAGAATAAATAATGTAGCTATTGGAAGACAAAGCATCCAGGTATCATTGGTTGGGTATGAATCGGGAACCCTTGCCGAAATTTTAGTAACATCCGGGAAGGAAATTTTCCTGACAATCCCCCTACGGGAAAAGGTAACAAGCCTTGATGAGATAAAACTTGTTGGGAAGAAGAACCGGCAAAAAGCTTCGAATGAATTTGCAAACACAAGCTCCCGTAGTTTTTCTGTTGAAGAAACAAAACGTTACGCAGCGGCTGCGTTTGACCCTGGCCGTATGGCGCAAAATTTTGCAGGTGTGAGTAACAACGGTGATGGCGATAATTCAATTGTTGTTCGCGGCAACTCACCCCAGGGTGTATTATGGCGGCTTGAAGGAATTGAGATTCCAAGTCCAAATCATTTTGGCGGATTGGGAGGAAGTGGGGGTTCCATCAGTATGCTTAGCAGCAGCACGCTTGGTAACTCTGATTTTTATACCGGTGCATTTCCTGCCGAATTCGGAAATGCTCTTTCAGGAGCATTCGACCTTAAATTCCGTGATGGTAATAGAGATAAAGCTGAACATTCATTTATGATCGGTGGCTTAGGCATTGAGCTTGCTTCCGAAGGCCCCTTTAAGAAAGGAGGGAAATCATCTTATCTGATTAACTACCGGTATTCGACATTAAGTTTGTTGAAAGGATTTCTTGACCTCGAAGGCATTTTGCCCGGGTACCAGGACCTTTCATTCAAATTTAATTTTCCTACAAAGAAAGCAGGAACGTTTTCTTTATTTGGAATTGGAGGTTTGAACAAAGCATCAAAGGACCCAGATCGTGACAGCACAAAATGGGATGATGATCACCCGAATTATGTTTTGGATAATACAGGAAAGTTGGGTGTTGCCGGCTTGTCTCACCAAATTTTCCTTACGGAAAGATCTTATGTCAAAACAATTCTTTCAGCCAGTATAAACCGGTACGACCAGGTGGAAGATACGTTGTCCCAGAAGGAGAATTATGCGTCTGTGCCGGTGTTTCGGGCAAAATTGTATGATAACGCCTTTCGCATATCTGTTTTGTATAATAATAAAATAAGCAGCAGGCATACCGTTCGCACTGGTTTTATTGCCAGCCGTTTAGGTTTTGATTATACAAACAGCTTCCTGGATGAATCAGATAACAGTTGGAAAAACTTATTAAGTAGCAGCGGTAGCTCAATGTATTACCAGGCATATGCGCAGTGGAAATACAGGATAAATAATAAAGTAACAGTAAATGCTGGCTTGCACGGTTCATTATTCTCGTTGAATGATTCTAAAAGTTTGGAGCCACGTACTTCTGTGAGGTACCAACTAAACAACAGCCAGTCGTTAACGTTATCTGCGGGCATGCATAGTAAGCCGCAGGCATTATCGACTTATTACTACGAAAAGAAACAGGTTGGCCAGGCAATGTTACAGCCAAATAAAGCGCTTGATCTTTCCCGTGCCCTGCATTTTGTACTCGCTTATGATAAAAGTTTTCGCAATGGTATAAGGTTTAAGTCTGAAACTTACTACCAGCATTTGTATAAAATTCCTGTGGAAAATGATATCGATGGATTTTTCTCTTCACTCAATGCAGCGGATGTGTATAGCTTGTATGAAGTAGATTCTTCATTGATAAGCAATGGTAAAGGAACAAATTATGGTATTGATCTTAGCGTGGAAAAATCGTTTACAAAAAATTATTATTTCCTTGTAGCAGCCTCATTGTTTAACTCTACCTATACTACCTTTTCAGGTAAAGAATACAGCAGCAGGTTCAACAGGAATTACCAGGTAAATATTGTAGCCGGTAAAGAATGGAAAATAGGGAGGGATAAAACAAAGGTCTTGGTCCTTAACGGGAAAGTTTTGGCAAGTGGTTCACAAAGAGATTCGCCGATTGATATCCCTGCATCACAACAGGAAGGTAAGGCCGTGTATGTTGCTGATAAATATTTTACAATTAAGGGTGATCCATACTATCGATTGGATATTGGTTTCAGTTTTAAATTAAACAGGAAACATGCAACCCATTCCCTTTCGCTGGATATTCAGAATATTACCAATCACCAAAATCTTTATTATTCTTATTATGATAATGACAAAGGCCGGGTAAAAAAGGAATACCAGATGGGATTGTTTCCCATTTTTAATTACAGGATAGAGTTTTGATTTGTGCGGGCCTTGTAGCAGGAACTGTTTATTTTTGCAGGCATGCAGGTAAACGGCTTAAAAGAATTTTTAAACAAAAAGGTTGATCAATATAATCAGCCTTTTTTTATTGAGAATGATCCTGTATGCATACCACATTTGTTCTCCAAAAAACAGGATATTGAGATTGCTGGTTTTTTTGCAGCCATATTTGCCTGGGGAAATCGTACAACGATCATCAATAAATCCAGGGAATTGATGAACCTGATGGATAATGCACCTTATCAATTTTGTCTTAACCATTCAGACAATGATCTTAAAAAATTACTTTCTTTTAAGCACCGTACATTTAATCCAACAGATCTTTATTATTTCATTTCTTTTTTCAATATGCATTACCGGCGACATAGCAGTTTGGAAGCGGCGTTTACAAAAGGGATGAATAAAGCAGATACAAATGTTGAAAATGGCCTCAACGGGTTTTATCAATATTTTTTTTCAATGGAGCACGTACCTAAAAGAACCATGAAGCATATTGCAAGTCCCGAAAAAAAAGCAAGCTGTAAAAGACTTAATATGTACCTGCGGTGGATGGTGCGGAAAGACAACCGGGGGGTGGACTTTGGTATTTGGAAAAACATCTCGGCGTCACAGTTGGTAATACCCCTGGATGTTCATGTAGCCAGGGTCGCCAGGCATTTTGAATTACTGCATCGAAAGCAAACAGATTGGATCGCAGCTGTAGAACTCACAAACGCTATGAAAGCATTTGATGCAAAAGATCCTGCCAAATATGATTTTGCATTATTTGCACTAGGTGTACTGGAAAAATTTTAGGAGTTGGTAACGATTACTGACAACCACTATTACAGGGGATATGATTAGAATTTTTGAGCAAGAAAACCAGGAAACTAAATACAATGACTTCAAACAATGTGATCATCCAAAACATTCTTGACAACAATGATATAGCTTCATTGCAGCAATCTGAGTTACATGAAAAGCTGTCAGCATATATCAACAAGCTTATCCTCAACAATTTTGACGAGTTAATTTATGTACTTTACCGGGTTGACGTGAGTGAGCATAAATTGAAAACCCTGCTGAAGGAAAACAATAAAACAGATGCAGGCGCTATGATTGCTACCTTGATAATAGAAAGGCAGATCCAGAAAATAAGATCCCGCCAGGAGCACCGGCGGGATAATAACAGTATCAATGAAGAAGAAAGTTGGTAACTAACGTTCAACCACACCCTCTTTTTTTGGTTTGCGTGCAAACATGAGTTCCTGTACTTTTTCTTTGTCCTCTTTTTCTTTTTTCAAATTGAACATTGTTCCAAATACATGATCCCAAAGCGTACTGCTAACCCCAAAACCGCGTTCATCATTTTTATAATGGTGAAGGTGATGATTTCGCCACAATCCTTTCATCCATTTGAAAGGTGGGTTCCATGCATGAATGGCATAATGCATACTTCCATATATTAAGTAACCAAGCAGAAAACCGGGGAAAAAAGCAAACACATTTTTCGCCAAAGCCAGGAACATCAATAAAAACAAGGTAGCAGCAATAATTAAACTGGGGGCAGCAGGCATAAACAACCTTTCCCGGTCCCTTGGGTATTCATGGTGGTTGCCATGAATGATATAATGGATTTTTTTTCCACGCTCACTTTCGGCCTGGTAATGGAAAGCATAGCGGTGTAAAATATATTCCGTAAAACTCCAGAAGACTATACCTGCTAAAAAAAGTAGAAAGATCTTCAACCCACTAAAATGCAACGAATGAAATGAATAATATGGCAGGAGGATCAAAACCGGTGAATACATTCCCCAAATCACCAAAGGATGTGTTTTGGTAAGATATTCCAGGTAGTGATTTTTGAACAGTTGAGCCTGGCCTTTATTGTGTATTTTCTCAAATTCCATAAGCTAATTAATTATACAAATATAATTATTGCCGGGAGATACTTCAAATCAAGGCTAATTACAAATGTAAAAATACTCACAAAAAAATAAACCATGAAATTTTCGAATCAAAACCTTAATCCATAGCATGGCTACTACTGCAAAATTCATGATCATTGCCAACCGCTGAACGGGTATTTATTCCCTATTTTTACAACTTAAAATAACTGTAGATGAAATTAGTGACCTATTTAAAAGAAGAAAGGGAACAACTGGCAATATTGGTAGGCGGATCATTGTACGATACTGATATGCTTCATCCCGATCTGCCAATCAGCATGGCAATGTTTTTAAATTATTGGGACGATGTTTTGCCACTTGCGCAGGCGGTAGAGCGGAGGATCAAAGATGGAATGGTAAGGAATGTGATGGCTGCGCCAATATCGGAAGTTGAATTGCTGGCCCCCGTTCCGAATCCTACCAGTTGCCGCGATGGCTATGCATTCAGGCAGCATGTAGCGGCTGCAAGGCGTAATCGCAAGGTTGATATGATCCCGGAATTTGATCAATACCCGATCTTTTATTTTACCAACCACAACAGCATACAAGGCCCGGGTAATATTTACTGCATGCCGGATCACTTTGAAAAACTTGACTTTGAACTTGAAGCTGCAATAGTAATAAACAGGTCGGGCAGAAATATAAAAGCAGAAAACGCTGATCAATATATTGCAGGGCTGATGATCATGAACGATATGAGTGCAAGGCGGCTTCAAATGGAAGAGATGCTTTTGAATCTTGGGCCGGCAAAAGGAAAGGATTTTGCAACAGTGATCGGGCCCATGCTCGTGACACTCGATGAACTTGAACAGTATGAAATTCCATGCAAGGAAGGGCACACTGGAAAGTCCTGGAATCTTCCGATGAAATGCACTGTCAATAATATACAGGTCAGCACAGGAAATATCGGTGATATGGACTGGACATTTGCCGAGATCATTGAACGATGCAGTTATGGTGTCAACGTATATGCCGGCGATGTTATTGGAAGCGGCACAGCAGGCACGGGTTGCTTTTTGGAATTGAACGGCACGGGTAAATTGAACGACCCTAACTATAACGAACAGTGGCTGAAAGAAGGCGACGTGGTGGAAATGGAAATTGAAGCCTTGGGGAAACTTACTAATACAATCGTGAGAGAGGAGAGCGATTTTAGTTTGCTGGCGCTGAAGAAAAAAGTTAAGAGTTAAGAGTTATGAGTTTGTCTGTGAGAATTCAAAACTGCTTTTAGTATCGGATCCTCTTTCTAATACTTTTTTTTATTTTCAATAAACCGCTGTCTTGTTCTAAGTTCAAATTTATCTAACTCATAACTCATAACTCATAACTCATTTCATGTTAAGCCTTGATCTAAAAAACCTAACCCCGGCAGATAAACAAAACTACCTCCAGCATGCCATTGCACCAAGGCCAATTTGTTTTGCATCTACGATTGATAAAGAAGGGAACGTTAACCTAAGTCCCTTTAGCTTTTTTAATTTATTTTCTTCCAATCCTCCAATTGTAATATTTTCTCCTGCGAGAAGGGTGCGGGATAATACAACAAAGCATAGTTTACAAAATGTACAGGAGGTTCCGGAGGTTGTTATTAATATAGTTGATTATGATATGGTGCAACAAACCTCCCTTGCAAGCTGTGAATTTCCAAAAGGGACAAATGAATTTATCAAGGCGGGGTTTACTGAGCAAAAAGCAACTCTGGTTTCACCACCAATGGTTGAACAAAGTAAAATAAAGATGGAATGTAAGGTGATCGAGATAAAAGCTTTGGGTACCGAAGGAGGAGCTGGCAATCTGGTGATCTGCGAAGTGCTTTGTATGCATATTGATGAAAGTATACTCGATGAAAACAGAAAGATTGATCAAAGAAAATTACATCACGTTGCAAGGTTAGGTGGCGACTGGTATTGTAAAGTAGATGAAACCAACTTGTTCTTAGTTGCAAAACCTCATGCAAAGATTGGTATTGGAATCGATGCATTACCAGCAGACATCCGCAAAAGCGCTGTGTTATCGGGCAATGATCTGGGCCAACTCGGCAATGTGAATGAGATACCTTTTGTTGATGCTGCATTTCATGATGAAAAATTAAAGAACATCATCCAGTACTATGCGATCAATCCAGTGGAAATGGAAAATGAACTGCATTTATATGCAAAAGATTTATTGCAGCAGGGAAAACTACATGAAGCCTGGCAGGTACTCCTCACTGAAAATTAATGTGAGGATTGAATGCTGAAAATGGGTTACGGGAAGCTGAGAAGCCGGTCACCCTGAATGTAAGTTTATTACTCAATGAATATTCACGCCCGGGTATCTTAGATTAGTCTTGCTTTTTTGAGAAGTAATTTTTATTTTGTAAGAGGGATCAACTAAACATTCCTTTATGAAAAAAGCGGTCTTTATAGTAATAGTGATACTCTCTGCAAAAACGGCCTTTACACAAAATACTCGTTTAAAAGCTAAAGGCTTACCCAATCCTAATAACCGGTCAGTTACAAATTTCCTTCAACCAATCGAAACCAATCAGGGTTTTCTTTCTTTCCATGTTAAAACAGGCTGGGACACCAAACGTTTTAATGACGAGTATAACCGTTTGCTTGAGATCAATAAGCAAAAAGAATTGTATCCCATACTTCTTTTAGATAATCGCTTTGTAAGCCAGGCTATCCCTGCACGTTATAGTTCTCAAAGTTTTATGTGGGTATCAACAGAACTGACCTATAAAAATTTTGGTGAAGAGTTGGCAAATGATCTTATAAGCGGCTTTTTTCGTTCCGGGAGGTCAAAGAAACATGGTCTTAATTTTAACAATCCCAGGAAAGGCTATTACACACCGTTAGGAAGAAAATACTAGCTGAAGAAGCTGATCTAAAAACGGAATGAAAGATGCCAATTCTGCATGATCGCCAATTTTCCAAATCTCACAATTATCTTATTCCGCCAAACACCTTTTTCAAAAGATCTGTTGTTCTTGCCGCAAAATTATTCCGGATATTCAATTCTTCTTTTGCCACGAGCTGAAACAATGCTTCGGTAGCTTTTGCTGTAACAAATCCTGCCAGGTCGGGGTTTAATTTATTAAATGTTGTGGGAAAGCTGTTGTATTTGTTTACCATGTCAGCATAATACCTTGTGCCCTGCACTTTATCCAGGGAAGATTTGATAACGGGTAAAAATGCAGCGAATACTTTATCGGTTGTTTTTGTCCTGAAAAAATGAGTGGCACTCGTATCACCGTTTCTTACGAGTCCGATTGCATCGCTTAAGGTCATACTTTTAATAGCATCAACAAAAATGGGTTTTGCATAACCTGCAGCATCCTCTGCCCCGCGGTTGATCTGCAAAATGGCTTTGTCAACCATGCTGTTTAGCCCAAGGCTCCTCAACGTATTTTCAATTTTCTGTGCATCTGGTGGTAATAGTATTTTGTAAAGCTCATTTTTAAAAAAGCCGTCAGTTGTATTAAGCTGGAGTACGGCTTTTGCAAGGCCCTGTGCCAACGCTTCTTTGATACCCTGGCCCGCCTCATTTTCGGTAACACCTGTCATTCCAGTTCCGCCGGTATTAGTTGGTAATTGATTGATTATGTCACAAGATGCAAGTGTAACAATTGCAAATAAAAGCGTAAGCCCTTTTTTCATGATTGATAGTTTGATGGCGATTGTGCAAATTTATGTCCAAATTAATTTTTTGCTTCTTTATAAACAGCTCTCTAAATGTTACGGTTCGGAATTTTAACGAGAGAGAGGCTGTGACTAAACTGTAAATGCTGATACGACTATCTTAGATCCAGTCCTGTAAAGCTCTAAACTTTATTTACATTTGCAAACCGATTACAACAAAACAGGTTATTATTAATTTAGATCGTATGCATATACAACATTTGTCTGAACAGGAAATTATAAGAAGAGAAAAGCTGGAAGAATTGAACAAGCTTAATATTGATCCATATCCTGCGGCTTTGTACCCGGTAAACTCATCCGCAGTTTACATTAAAGAACATTATAAAGGAGAAGAGAACAAAGCTGATTTTGCAGATGTATGTATTGCCGGCCGCATCATGAGTGTGCGTGATATGGGAAAGGCAAACTTTGCGGTATTGCAGGATGGGACAGGTAAAATCCAGTTTTATATAAAGCAGGATGACATTTGCGAGGGCGAGGATAAAACACTGTATCAAACCGTTTGGAAAAAATTGATTGACATCGGTGATATCATTGGTATAAAAGGATATGTGTTTACAACGAAAACCGGCGAGACATCAGTTCATGTAAAAGAGTTTTCCATTTTGAGTAAGGCACTTAGGCCATTACCAATCGTGAAAGAAAAAGATGGCGAATCCTTTGATGAAGTAACAGACCCCGAATTCAGGTACAGGCAGCGTTATGCCGACCTGATCGTAAACCCGGGAGTAAAAGAAGTTTTTATTAAAAGGACAAAACTTGTAAATGCAATACGGGAATTTTTAAACGAAAGAGGTGCGCTGGAAGTAGATACACCGGTGCTGCAAAGCATTCCGGGTGGTGCAGCAGCAAGGCCATTCAGTACACATCACAATGCATTGGATGTTCCAATGTACATGCGTATTGCCAATGAGCTATATTTAAAACGTTTGATTGTTGGGGGCTTTGAATGGGTATATGAATTCAGCCGCAATTTTAGGAATGAAGGAATGGACCGCACGCACAACCCCGAGTTTACCGTGCTGGAATTTTATGTTGCCTACAAGGATTATGAATGGATGATGGAAATAACTGAGCAATTGCTGGAAAAAGCCGCGATCGCCGTAAATGGTGCAACAACATGTATGATCGGCGAAACGGAAATTAATTTTAAAGCACCCTACAAACGAATAACAATGTATGATGCGATAAAAGAATATACCGGTTTTGATATTAGTGATATGGATGAAGAAGGGATACGGGGCATTTGCCAACAATTAGGGATACACGCCGATTCAAAATGGGGCAAGGGGAAATTAATAGATGAAATTTTCGGGAATAAATGTGAAGGCAGTTTTATTCAACCTACATTTATCACAGACTACCCGGTCGAAATGAGCCCGCTTACAAAAAAGCATCGTAGCAAAGCCGGGCTGGTAGAGCGTTTTGAACTGATGGTAAATGGCAAGGAAATGGCAAATGCGTATAGTGAATTAAATGATCCGCTTGAACAAAGAGAACGTTTTGAAGACCAGGTGAAACTCATGGAACGTGGTGATGACGAAGCTATGTTCATCGATCACGATTTTTTAAGGGCATTGGAATATGGTATGCCGCCAACCAGTGGCATCGGCATCGGCATAGATCGCTTGTGTATGGCATTTACAAACCAGGCAAGTATCCAGGATGTACTTTTCTTCCCAATGATGAGGCCCGAAAGAAGCGAATAAATTTGAGTGAATTTTTATCCTGTCTCGTCCTTGTACTTGCGAGAAGAAATTATATAATCGCCCATTATTGTCCGGGTAAATTTTGGTTCAACCAATCAAAGCCTTTACATTAGAGAGTTCTGGCCCCTCTTCTTTGGAGAGGAGTTGGGCCTGACTGCCGGTAGGCAGGGTGAGGTAAAGCAAGCCTGATAAAGATTTTATTTTTTAATCATACAATAGTGGTAATTGGCTAAATTTTTAGCAACAAAGAGGGCTATCGACAACCGCGTAGAAATCGGGAATTTCAATTGACCTTCAACCATCCTGTAATACTCATTCTTGCTTTATTTGCAACCAACACCTCGTGTTCCATTTCACTACTTTTAAAAAAAACTGCTTTGCCCTCCATTGGTGAAATGTTTTGCAGATGATCATCATGATGGATACATAATTCTCCTCCATCGGCCTGCTGCCAGTTTTCATTTAAATACATGATCATAGAAAACTTTCGGCTGTCATTATTGCGAAACTGGTCGAGGTGTTTTTTATAAAAACTACCTGCCTCATACAATGTATAATGAAATTCATAACTCGTGATGCCTGTATAGCAGCTACTGTTTAAGTGGCTCACAAAATCATCCATCAGATTAAAAAAATCATTTTCATATTGATCATTGTGTTTGCGATCGAGCCAATAGATAGCATCGCTTCTGAATGATTTGTTGTGCAATACCTGTACATCATTACCTGTGCCTGCAGGTACTAATTGATTTCCAATACCAAGGCTTATGAGATTTTCTTTCAAATGTTTTGAAAGCGACTCACTTAAAAAATTTTCTGTTATGCCTACTTTATTTTCTATGAAACTATTGATGAGCTCGTTAAAGGTCGTTTGCATTGGTACAGATTAAGGGATGGATGATAAATGGTGAAGATAGACTTAATAATTTATGGAATGGATCGGGCCGAATGCCTGTACCCGAAATAATTTTAGCAATTCAATCGACTGCCGGGTTCAACCTTTCAAACACTTCTTGTATTTCTTTTGGCCCTGCATTTACCATTACCTCACTAAAACCAAAACTGAGCTTTGTTTTCCCTTCTTTCAATTGGTCAAAGATAGATTCAATAAAATCAGATACCGGGGGTGCATAATCGTGTAATCCCTTTCCACCAAGATCCGTGTTCAAAGCTGGTGGTATCATTTCTATCACTTCAATGTTTTTTGATCTTAATAGATGTTGAAGCGCCATTGTAAATGAATGTAGAAAAGATTTTGTAGCACCATACACCGGTGCTTTTGTAAGCGGAAAGAAAGACAGACCTGAAGTTACATTGATGATGCTGCTTAATGATTTTAAATGAATGAACAGTGAAGCAAGATGAACCGGTGCTTCAATATTAATCGCAATTTCTTCCTTGGCTCTTTTAAAAAAATCAGTTTCAGTAATTGCCATCCATTGTTGAATCCCGGCATTATTTATCAATACATTCAGGTCACTGTGTTCTGTGGAGATCCAGTTGTAAAGACCTTCTCTTTCGCTTATCGAAGCCAGGTCGCATGTTTTTGTGATGAGCGCAGGAAATTTTTCTTTTGCTTCCTGTAGCACAGATTCACGCCTTCCACAAATGATAACGCTGTTATTTTCTTTGATAAAACGTTCAGCAAGGCCAAGCCCTATTCCTGTAGCACCTCCCGTTATTAAAATTTTGTTTCCTGGGATTTTCATGATGATCTTATTAAAAGTTGAATTTGTTCAGCAAAGGTACTGTAAGCCATAATTTGGTGGAGATTTGTGCTTTTGCAGCCGCCAAAATCTTTAGAAAGGAAGCAAAAAAATAGTATTAAAAATCAAGAGGTCAGCCAAGTAAATTCGCCGGTTATCAATGTTGCCCCGGCATTTCTACCAAAAAAGTTAACTTGGCATTAAAATAATGATCCTCATGTTGAAAGATAAAGCAAATGCTATACTGGTCCTGCTTGTAATGATCTCGTTGAATACGGTTGCACAACAAAAATCCCTAACGAACGAACAGTATTTCAAAGCAGACCTGGCCGGCATGATCCAGCCGCTGCCAATAGTAAAACGTTGGACCGATAACAGCCATTTCTTCCTGATAAGGGACGGAAAATCTTTCCTGGTTAATGCCACAAACGGTACGGAATCTGAACTAACAGATACGGCTAAGCTAAGTGACAAACAACCTGCTGTTTATGCTGATCACAACGACCTTTTCGTAAAGATTAATAATGAGAATATCCAGTTAACCAATGATGAAGATGTTGAAACTAATCCAACCATCAGCCCCGATGGGAGTTATGTTGCATTCACAAAAAAAAATGACCTCTACACGATCAACATTGCAACAAAAAAGGAAACTCGTCTTACAGAAGATGGATCGGATGTTATCATGAATGGATATGGCAGCTGGCTTTATACAGAAGAAATTCTTGGGCGCAAATCAACCTATCGCACTTTTTGGTGGAGCCCTGATAGTAAGCATATTGTTTTTTTCAGAACAGATGATTCGCCTGTTCCGGTTTTTACGCTTACGGATGCGGGCGACCGCCATGGATATGTAGAAAAAGTGCGCTACCCGAAAGTGGGGGATAAAAACCCACAGATAAAAATTGGGATTGTTATACCAAATGCCCGGGGTGGTGATATTACATGGGCTGAATTTAATCCAAAGCAGGATCAATATTTTGGACTACCCTATTGGAAGCCTGATGGTAGTTCATTGTTTATCCAATGGATGAACAGGAAACAGGATAACCTGAAGATATGGGAGGTGGACATCAAAACAGGTTTGACAAAAGTATTTTACAACGAACAACAAAAAACATGGATCGACCTGGGTGATGAAGGCAGCCGGATCAGTTTTTTAAAAAATGGTAAAGGCTATATTTTATTCTGTGATACTTCTGGTTGGAGCCATATGTATTACTATGATATGATGGGAAAGCTCATCAATCCAATTACAACAGGAAGATTTACAGTAACGGATATAAATTATATTGATGAACAAAAAGGCATTGTATATTTTTCTGCCCGCAAGGAAAACACAGCCCGCAAAGATCTCTACAGGATCAATCTTGATGGTAAAAAAATGCAGCGATTGACCTTTGGCGATTATAACCATGAATCAATCAGCTTTTCCCCGGATGGTTCAAGTTTTGTTTCAACCTACAGCAATTTTTCAACACCCAAAAAAATGACATTGGTTTCAAGCAATGGCAAGGTCATAAAAGATATTGCTGACACAAAAGGGATAGACTATGGTAATTACCAACTGGCCAGGACAGAACTGGTTCGTGTAAAAAGCGATGATGGCCTTTTCGAATTACCGATGAAAGTTACCTGGCCTTTGAATATGAATAAAAATAAAAAATATCTTGTATTGATATCGGTTTATGGCGGGCCTAACGCCACACGTGTGATGGACTCATACGCATTTAACGGTAACGAACAGTGGCTTGCAAGAGAAGGTTTGATCCAGGTGTGGATGGATCACCGGGCAAGCGGCCATTTTGGAAAAGAAGGTGAGAATTATATGTACCATAATCTTGGCTTTTGGGAAATGAAGGATTATACCAGTATGGCAAAATGGTTGATCGCTAACGGAAACGCAGATTCGACAAAAATATGCATCACCGGGTTCAGCTATGGCGGCTACATCACTTGTTATGCACTTACTTATGGCGCAGATGTTTTTACGCATGGTATGGCAGGCGGCAGTGTAACCGACTGGAGCCTGTATGATACGCATTATACGGAGCGCTACATGGGTACGCTTGCTGATAATGCAGAAGGGTATAAAAGAAGTTCGCCGCAGACTTATGTTGCTAAATACAAAGGCATGTTACAGATCGTGCATGGTGTAATTGATGATAATGTTCATATGCAAAACAGCCTTCAGTTAATAACATTGCTGGAAGACCTTAAAAAAGATTTTGAATTTATGCTTTATCCCGGCGGCAGGCACGGCTGGGCGAAACTAACGGGTAGATGGAATCACTACTTAAACCTCAAAACAAAATTTATCTACCGTTACCTGCTGGAGAAGGAAGTTCCAAAGGGGATGTTGAAGTAATTGACAATTGACAATTGATAATTGACAATTGATGATGGATTTCAAATCGATGAAACTATCGGGCAATTGGTTAGTAAATTGGCAAGACAACTACCATTGTGTGTTAAAGATCCAATCAATAAATAGTTAAATCAATTAAATAAAGAGGTCGTTATACAATTGTGCACCCGGAACCACAGAATATTTTTCAAGATCTGTAATCCCTTCAGCAGCCAGTACTTTTTCATCAATAAAAGAATGGCCGGTGCAAATTGATGATGCTTTTGATAAAATAAAATACGCCGCATCTGCAAGAATATCGGTGGTACGGCTCATTTTCATAAGCATCTCACCTCCTAGTAAATTTTGCACTGCCGCAGTTGCAATGGTAGTACGTGGCCATAAAGTATTGGAAGCGATATTGTATTTTTTTAATTCGGCAGCCAGGCCAAGAGCGATCATGGTCATATTATATTTACTGATCGTGTAGGCAAGATGGTTAGCAAACCATTTCATATCCATGTTAATCGGTGGTGACAAATTAAGAATATGCGGGTTGGTTCCTTTTTTAAGATAGGGGATGCACGCCTTGCTCACCATGAAAGTGCCTCTTACATTGATGTCGTACATCAGGTCAAAACGTTTTGGCTCCGTTTGTTCTGTTGGCGTAAGATTAATCGCAGATGCATTGTTGATAAGAATATCAATGCCACCGAATTTTTCTGCTGCTTTGTCAACCACCGCCTGTACCTGGTCTTCGAAACGGATATCACATTGTACAGCTAATGCTTTGCCACCCGCAGCTTCCATTTCAGCGGCTGCAGAAAAAATGGTTCCGCCCAGTTTTGGATTTTCCTCCACACTTTTTGAAGCGATCACAATATTGGCCCCCTCTTTTGCAAGGCGGAGACCAATTGCTTTACCAATACCGCGGCTCGCGCCGGTGATTAGAATGGTTTTGTTTTGGAAAGACATGTGGGGTGAATAGGTGAATGAGTCAATATGTGAATAGTGAATAGTGAATGGTGAATGGTGAAATCTTTAAAGTGTATTATAAATACCATCAATAAGACGATTGTATTTATTAAACACCACATATTTTCACTATTCACCATTCACTATTCACTTGCATTATGAAAGTGTTGCTTCGTGCGTAATGTTCGTGTTAAGCAATTTTGATATAATACAGTTTTCTTTAGCTTCGCTTACCACTGCATTAAACTGTTCCTCTGTAATGCCTGGAACTTTAGCAGTCACAGTCAAATGTGATTCAGTGATAGCGCCATCCCCCAAAGTAATATCACAACGGGTTTCAATTTCATCGGCAGTAAATCCTGCTGCATTTAACAGAAAACTTACTTTCATTGTAAAACATCCTGCATGAGCTGCGGCAATCAATTCTTCCGGGTTTGTACCGGTTCCTTCTGCAAACCTGCTTTTCCAGGAATATTGTGTCTTGTTTAAAACAGTGCTTTGTGTTGAAAGATGGCCGGTGCCTTCTTTACCAGTTCCGTTCCAAACGGCTGTTGCATTTTTTGTTGGCATAAATTTTATTTTTAAAAGTAAACTAAGATAATTTTTGGATCAGCAATATACATCGAAAAAATTTCAGAACTATCGATGATGCGTTACAAAGGCATCCTTGTATATCGCTTCGTCATAACCAACTAACAGCTTGCCATCTACCTCAATCACGGGCCTTTTAATAAGGCTGGTATGCTCCTGCATTAATCGTACCGCAGTTTTTTCATCGTCGATTGTTTGCTGTATTTCGGGGCTGAGCTTTTTCCAGGTTGTTCCTCTTTTATTCAATAGTATTTCCCATGATTTCTTTTTTGACCATTCGGTGAGTTTTGACACCGTGACGCCGAATTTTTTGTAGTCGTGAAATTCGAAATCGATTTTATTTTTTTGTAGCCAGGTGATCGCCTTTTTAGTGACATCACAATTGGGGATGCCGTAAATAGTTATGTTAGCTGCCATTATAAAGCTGCAATCGTTTTTTTAATTTGGTTTCTATACCATTCTATTGCAGTTTCAAAACTATTTGTCCAATCAACGTTTGAGGTAGGGGACACAGGTTGAAATTTTAATATCCTATTACTACCTTCTCCAGAAGGAATTAACCAATCAGAAACAGTGTACATGAAATCCGACCAATGTCCTGAAGAAGGATGCATAGCTACAGCCAATATGTTGAATTCACCGAATCGGTATGGTCTTGTATCTTCTCCTGTTTCATGATCAATACCACCTCTCGTTTTTTGAGTTTCAACTACGAATAAATTTTTGGAAAATTTTTTCACGGCTTGATTGGCCATCATCGGTTTTTGATTTACACTTCTTTGTAATTTTACCTGTATAGAAATGGTGCCTACGTTATCTCTTACAAGAAAATCAAAAGGCAGATCACCAAAAGGTGTAATATTTTCCCAATCCTTTAAATTTTTTAGTACTTCAATTTCAAAAGCTGCTTCAGCAATTACGCCTCGCATCATACGAAACGTTAAGCCAGCTGCGTCTTTGTTTATTGCTTCTAAGATTATTTCAGCTGCAACATTTAATTTAATTTCAATATCATGAATTTTAATCTCTTTCCTTAAATGTTTGAAAATAAATTCCCTTTGGTGCTGGGAACATTTTTGTAATAGACTTAATATTTCGTCGGTTTGCTTATCCATTTTTGTTATTTTTAGGTCTTCCTGACTTTTTCGGTTTATATTTTTGGATTTCTTCTCTATTTACAAAAGTAACCGATGAGACTTCGAATGTTTGAATTTTCCCTCTCTTTACTAATTTATTAATGGCCTGGCGGGAAATCCCTCTGATTCTGGCAGCTTCAGCCTGAGTAACCCATTCTTGATTTCGATATTTTGTTGACATTGTCAACCAATTTTAATAATTTTGAATGTCGTAAATTTATCAGTAATATTTATTTATAAAAAATAATAATGCAAAAAACTATTACGCTACCAACGAAAACCCTTTTTACAAACAAATCCAAATGCCCTAAGATAAAAGGAGTAGAATCCTATTATAAGACTGATTTTGGGCAAGCTTATTTAGGAGATTCCTTAGAGCTTCTTTCTAAAATCCCAAAAAATTCAGTTAATCTGATTGTTACATCGCCACCTTATGCTTTAGAATTTAAAAAATCTTATGGAAATTCCTCAAAGGATGAATATGTAAAATGGTTCGTCCCTTTCGCAAAGGAATTTATACGAGTTTTAAAAGATGACGGAAGCTTAATTCTTAATATTGCGGGTAGTTACAATAAAGGAGTTCCTACTAAATCATTATATCATTATAAACTATTAATATCATTAGTCGAAGAAATAAATTTTCACTTGGCACAAGAATTTTATTGGTATAATCCTGCTAAAATGCCAATGCCAGCTGAATGGGTAACTGTAAGAAGGATACGTGTAAAAGATTCTGTAGAACATATTTGGTGGCTTTCTAAAACCCCTTGGCCTAAAGCCAATAATAGAAACGTATTGAATCCTTACAGTAAAGACATGCTTAGACTTAATAGTAAAGGGTTAAAAAAAACACTCCGGCCTTCTGGGCATAATATTAAAAGTTCATTTTCTAATATTGAATCTGGTGGTTCAATACCACCCAATGTATTTGAAAATGACCTAGTCAATGATTTTTTAAAATTCGGTAATAATTCTGCAAATAATAATTATGCCATTAAATGTAAGGCCAAGGGAATTAAGATGCACCCCGCAAGATATCCGGAAACAATTCCTTCATTTTTTATAAATTTATTGACAACCGAATACGATTTGGTTTTAGATCCTTTTGCTGGTTCTAATACAACAGGATATATCGCAGAAAGGTTAAACAGACAATGGCTTGCAATTGATAATGTAGAAGAATATCTTATCGGAAGTAAATTTCGGTTTGAATAACGAGGCCAACAAAGCATTTGACAAAGTAGGCTGATGGAAGTGCAGTCGTCAGCCGATTATTTCTCGACGTCAGTCAATACGCTGACCTTTCATTTATTGGCAGCAGCCTTGGCTACGCACTTAGTGCGGCGGCTTGCATTGCGGCTGCATAAAAATTCCGTTTATTTACGGGTAGACGGGCAGATTGAATTCTAATTCCTCACCTTCGCCAACATTTTTCATATTGATGTTCTCAAATTAAGGCCAGCCGCCGCAGTTCGTGCTTTACGAGGCACTGTATAATTTGATCAACCCGGGAATTTAGAAGCTGGAATTTTAATGGTACTGTTCCTGGTTTCCATAATATGCCAGTTTTTAAAATCCTGGGATGATTCCATACCACCTTCACCGTTGATGATGTTGGTCTTCGTTCGTATCTTAACCGGCTTATCGGTGTAAAATTCAGTCCCGCGACGATTCCTGTCCCAATACAATTCATTACAATAAAGTGTATCACCTTTTTGTATGTTGATCACTTTCACACTATCTCTTAAAAATACAATACTTTGGTTTTGCTTGTATTTTGCATACCGGGCTGTCAATACACTTTCAATCACACCTTCTTCATTATAAAAATCTGCATGAAGTGTGTTTGGAAATTCAACATAAGGCACGGTGTCATTTACATTCAGCATTAATGGTGAAGTTAAAACTGATTTTGTTTTTCCTCCAAGGGTATAATTGATGACCACTTGTTTTGCTTCTTCAATGCCGGTTATCTTTTTGTTTAAACTATTTACAACCTTTTCATCATTCTCACATGCCGATAAAAAAATACAGCCCGATAAAAAGGCTGCAGTAGTGATTTTAATAAGAGATATTTTTTTCATCATTGAAGGTTCATCAAAAATACATATTTGCTTAGTAATAACTTCTTTTTTGGAACCAGCGGGCATTCATAGATATTCCAAAGTTGAAACGTAAGGTATTTTCACGGAAGCTGAACGAATTTTTGTCGCCCCGGCCACCGTATTCAATGGAAGTATGCAGTTGCACATATTGTTTTTCATCTCCTCCCCGGTATAAAAGAGCAATATTTGTAAGCGGAAAAGTTGCTCCTAAAGTAGCAGCGTAGTTGATACGGGTTTTATCCAGCTTTACGTAATCTGGCCCAACATAAAAACCTGCACGGTACTTTACGAAACTCCAATATTTTTTATTTGGAGTGTTCATCTTCGCCGGATAATACTCTGCACCAACTCTTAGTATCCAACTATTTTGTACGGTATCCCTGTATCCGTAATAGCTGTAATTTTTCCAATTGGAAAATTCAAAATCAACACCAAGTTTCCAATGATAGCTGCTATCCTGGTAAATCAATCCAATGCCCACTGTTGCCGGCAACTTTACTCTTCCAGCCTCATTCGTTTTGGAAGATACAGTATCGATTGGCGTTATACCTCCGCTGCCATCAAAAGCAAAAGTTTCATTTACATGATCCTGCCTTGCTTTGAGGTTTTGTTGCATGTTTGCATAGGTACCCAAACTTAAATACCCTGCTCTGTTCAATCTTGCCTGGTATTGAATACCCGCATTTAAAAAGATACCGCCAAAGTTCGATGTGGTTTGAGTGTTTGATTTAAGGTGAACTACAGTGTCATTTTCAACTACCAACTGGCTGCTGTAATCTTTGTTACCAAATGTATAACCCGAACTCAGGCCAAAACTGAAATTTTTGATCTTAACACCGGTGCTAATATTAAACTGGTTGAGGCCGCCAGTTCCCTCATACAAAGTATTGAGGCTATCAGTGGTGGGTAAACGCTCATTTTTTTCAATCTTGTAATTTATCCGGGTAAGCGGGCGAAGGCCAAAACTCAAGCCCCAGTTGATACCCTTCTTTTCCATTTTTTTTGAAGCAATGGGAAAAGCGATCTGTAAATACGAGATGAGTGAGTTAGTGGCAGTGTATTTTGCAGTTGATGTTGTACTTTTCAAAGTTCTCCTGTCTATTTCCACACCTATATCGAATATGGTATTTGTAGAGCGGTCCTTGCTTTTTAAGATACCCAGCGAAGCAGGGTTTGTAAAATTGATATTGAAGATATTTGCGTCTGCAATCGCAACGCCACCCATTCCACGGTTGGCTATATTTTGATTCAAAACGATGTCACCTAAGCCATATCTTGAATAAGGAGAGTTTTCCTGGGCGAAGGTCATGGAGTAAATAAATAAGGCAAATGAAAGTCCGACAATTCTCTTAAGCCCGGCAGTTGTTAAGTTCACTAAGTGCATACAGTCCTTTAAATAAAAAATTATGGTCGGCAAATATCTTGTTTTTAACTTGACTTGCAAAATAGGCTGAATTGCCCCCGGTTAAAACGACGTTAAAGTTCCCGTATTTTTCACTGTATTTTTCGATGAAACCCGCGATTTCACTGGACATCCCGAGGATCACTCCTGTTTGAAGATTTGTTTTTGTATCGTACCCGATTAGTGGAAAGTTCCAGCTTGCCTGCACCAAAGGCAGTTTTGCGGTGTATTCATGCATGGATCTAAATCGCATATCCATTCCCGGTGATATGCTGCCGCCCAGGAACTGATGATACTGGTTTACAAAATTATAAGTAATGCAACTGCCCAGGGAGATAACGAGATTATTCATTTGTGGAAAAAAATGAACCGCAGCAGCAACAAGTGCCAGCCGGTCTGCCCCGATCGTTTCAGGTTTATTAACGGGATTTGTAAAATTCAGTTTTGTATTTGAAGAAAGTTTGTGAAAGAGGGTTCTTTCAGTAAGCAAAGTTTCTATTTCAATATTATGATCAATTACCGATGAAAGGATCGACTTTGCAGGTTGGACTTTGTCTAACAACTCAACTATAGAGGCCAGTCCGTCATTTGCTAGGAATATTTCTTCTTTAAATTGATCGTTCTCGAAGATAGCAGCTTTAAGACGGGTGTTACCGAAATCTAAACAAATTGTATTCATTTTTTTATTTCAAGGTAGTTGTTTCAGGTTGGCTGCCTGTTTTAATGTTAGTTGGATCAACAGCAAAAAATAAACGCCAAACAATTTAATCAATAATTAAATCCCGGTAAATTTTTAAAGTGCCCGTTCAGTTTTATTTTTCCTTTTAGCAGATCCATGTTTTCCATCACCGGGATGATCTTTGCAAGATGCCGTTTTAAAAATTCCTGCCGGTGCAATTCATCTAAAAATTCCAATAAAATGTATTCATCTTCAATGGACATCCCTGCATGATGGGCCACATCGTAGCTTGTTAATTCATTGTCCGGTTTTTTAAAATCTTTTGTTACGCCCAGTGTTTTATGTATTTCACGGATACCATGCAAAACCTTTTTCATAAGGGCTGAACTTCCCCTGGTAATATTTTGGGGGTAAGTAACAATAGCACCGCTAAAAAGCTTTTCAGGAAGATCTTTGATCACTTCCAGTATTTTAAACACCTGCATGCCCTCTGTTTTAATATCCATTTCACCGCTCTCGTACGTTTTGCTGATCTCTTTTACTTCCATCAATGTTCCCATTTCACTCATCTTATCATTTAAAACAGCAGGGATACCAAACGGTTTTTTTGCTCCAACACATTCGGCTATCAGTTGTTTATACCTTGGCTCAAAAATATGAAGGTTCAATTGTTCCCCCGGGTAAACAACGATGTTTAATGGAAATATAGGAATGAAATTGGTCATAAAATACAAGTTAAGAATTATGAGTTTAGAATGATGAATTTGATTGAAAAAGTTTAGCGGTTTGACGAATTGAAAGTTTAATTGGTAATTATATTAAACAAACTCCTGACTCAACACACTAAACTCATAATTCCCTTAGTACATTTGCCTCGTTTCAATACTAACTTAGAATATCCCTTTATTTGGTTTGAAAATTTAATAGTAAGATTTAAAAGTCTTTTGAAAAAATGATCATTTACAACGCATAATTTATATTTTTTGAAACTTGCTTTTTTTATAATTGATTATTCCATAACAGGTGGAGTTGAAAGGGTGAATGCCAACTTAAGTAAGTTGCTTTTAAAAAATGGGATTGAAGTTAGTTATTTAATTTCGTTGAGAAGTGAGAAGGCTAAGCCCGATATTGAATATCCAGACGAGCTGGAGGTTTTTGTTTTATTTCCAGATGGCAAAGTGGGTAATATAGCAACTACTTTATCTAAATTCCTGTTGCATCATCATATTTCCACTCTACTGTTCCAGGGCGATAATATGACCATAAGCCTTGAGATACAAAGAGCGGCACGGATGGCAAATTGCCGGGCAATATTGCACTACCACGGGTCCCCTTATGGCTACCTGAAAAAATACATTTACCCGCAGGATATTTTGCATAAACCTTTGAATGCCTTAAAACTTTTTTGGAGCCATATTGTTTATCCTTTTAAAAAAGCGAAACTTAAAAAAGTGATAGTGAATGCGGCTGGTGGATTTGTTTGTGTAAGTGAAGGTGTGAGAACAGAGTTACTAAATTTATTTTCCCTGCCAGAGCAAATTGCAAAACAGGTCATCAGCATTCCAAATCCATTGACATTTAATATTGAAGCAGACAGCTCTTTTAATAAAGAAAATAAGATTATTTACCTGTCGCGGCTACACAGGAAACATAAGAATTCAATGATGGCACTAGAGGTTTGGAGGCGTCTGGAAAAAAAATATCCTAAATGGCAATTGTATATACTGGGTGACGGGCCCATAAAAAGAGACATGGAAAACTTTGGCAAGCAACATCAACTGCAGCACGTAATATTCACGGGTATGGTAAATGATGTCAAACCATATTTGCAAAGTTCATCCATCTCCATATTAACTTCTGATTGCGAAGGATTGGGGATGGGGCTACTTGAATCAGCCTGTTTTAAAAATGCATTTGTTGTTACCAAAGCGGATGGTGGCGTAACTGATATTGTTGAAGATGGAATTACCGGCTACCTGGTAGCACGCAATGATGTGGCTGGTTTCTCTAAAAAATTATCAATGCTCATAGATGATGAGGCATCAAGAAATACAATGGGCAATAATGCGTATACAAAACTTTCCAATTTTGAAGATGCGAAGATTGTAATGCTTTGGAAAAAAATAATGCTTTGAAAATGTGAAGATTTGACAATGTGCCAGTGAAAGTACGTAACCTGGAAATACTTCATTGCAAAAGTTCTTTTCATCTTCAAATCTTCAAATCAACTCATCATCAAATCGTTTTCTTTACATTTGTACGGATGAAAGCAAACAGCGCATTGTATGATTATTTGATTGTAGGATCTGGTTTATACGGTGCAACATTTGCGCATATGGCTAAAAAGGCAGGAAAAAAATGCCTTGTCATTGATAAGCGCAAACACAAGGGCGGTAATGTGTATTGTGAAAACCTGGATGGTATCAATGTACATAAGTATGGTGCACATATATTTCATACCAATGATAAAACAATTTGGGATTTTGTAAACAGCTTCGTTCCATTTAACCGTTATACAAACAGCCCCGTTTCTATCAGCAAAGGCAAACTCTACAACCTTCCGTTCAACATGAATACTTTTTACCAGTTGTGGGGTGTAACAACTCCCGAGCAGGCAAAAAATAAAATTGCAGAACAAACTAACTCCCATCAATATACGCAACCCGCAAACCTGGAAGAGCAGGCATTGAAACTTGTTGGCGATGATGTTTACAATACGCTCATAAAAGCCTATACTGAAAAGCAATGGGGCAGGAAAGCGACCGAGCTGCCTGCATTCATCATCAGGCGATTACCGTTACGGTTTACTTATGACAATAATTATTTTTCTGATAAATACCAGGGTATTCCAGTTGGCGGATATAATGTTTTGATAGATGGATTGCTGGATGGAATAGAAATACGGCTTGAACAGGATTTCTTTTCAAACAAAGAACATTTCATGTCGCTTGCAGATCAAATTGTTTACACCGGGCCGCTTGATACCTTTTACAATAATTGTTTTGGTGCACTTGAATACAGGAGCCTTGAATTCAAGCAGGAACTATTGGAGCAGGAAAATTTCCAGGGTAATGCCGTGGTAAATTACAATGACGCAGATGTGCCATACACCCGCATTATAGAACACAAGCATTTTGAATTTGGCATTCAGCCACACACGGTCATCACTTATGAATATCCTAAAGCATGGAAACCGGGAATGGAAAGTTATTACCCGGTGAATGATGATGAAAATAACAGGCGTTTCAAACAATATGAAGCACTTGCAAAACAGGAAACAAAAACTATTTTCGGTGGCCGGATGGCTGAATACAGGTACTATGATATGCACCAGGTGATCGCGGCCGCAGTTTCCCAGGCGAATAAAATTTTTCCCGCCCTGGCTTTATAGAAATGAAAAGAATTGCATTTGTCTCTTACGAATATCCCCCGGATACCGGTACCGGTGGCATCGCTACCTACGTGTATCAAATAGCTCATGCATTTGCAGAAAGAGGAATGAATGTAACGGTGGTTTGTGCAACGCCGAACGATGATGCAGTTGTAAAAGAAAATACAAATCTCAGCATCCATAAGCTGCATTGTTATAAGCAACGGGAATTTATTCTTTTAGCTCCGCTCCGGCTGGCAAGCATTCATGAGCATGATCCAATTGACCTTATTGAAGTTCCTGACTACGGTGCGGAAGGATTGTATATAAAGAAACATGTTCCCCATGTTCCATTGCTGGTTAAGTTACATACCCCTGCTTACCTTGTTGAAAAGCTAAACAGGTATTACTACAAAGAAAACTGGTATAGAAAGCTTTTTAAAAAGTATAATTACAAAAAAGACAAAGAATATAAAGCTGTAAAAAAGGCAGATTTTATTTTAAGCCCTTCGCTTTCGCTTAAAGAAATTATTAGTAAGGATTGGAATATTCCTTTTGAAAAAATCATTCATGCAGCTAATCCCTATATTCCCGACGATCGTTTATTGGCGATTAAACCAAATTTCGATTCCAAAACCATTTTATATATTGGCCGTTTGGAAACACGCAAGGGTGTTTATAACCTGGCAAAAGCCATTCCTGCGGTATTGAAAAAAATACCTGATGCAGAATTTTTATTTGTAGGGTTCAGCAATATCGATCCGTACCGCAAAGTGGATATGAAGCCTTTCCTGTTGAATCTTTTGGAGGGCTCGTTGGGCCAGGTTCGCTTTATTGATAAGGTGCCTCTTGACCAGATTTCCGAACATTACAAAAATGCGGCTGTTTGTATTTATCCAAGCATATGGGAAAATTTTCCCAACGTTTGCCTGGAGGCAATGTCTGCTGCAAAAATTATCATTGCCAGCCAAAATGGGGGAATGAAAGAGATGCTGGAAGACATTGAGGGTGGAATTATGATTGACCCGATGAGCGAAACATCCATTGCAGCGGCATGTATTGATGCCCTTGAAAATAAAGAAAAATACAGCGGAATGGGAACAAGAGCAAGGGCAAAAATCATGGATTATTATTCTGATATCCTGATAAAAGAGCTGATGGAATTATATATTAGAATGAGTAGCTGAAAGGGTAAAAACAACAATATTTTTCTGGGTACGTTTTCTATTTTATCTTTATCTAAATCATGGTTGCTTCTTCTTTATTAATATCGACCTATAACTGGCCAGCAGCATTAGACCTGTGTTTAGAAAGTGTTTTTGACCAAAGCATTCTACCAGGTGAAATTGTCATTTGTGATGATGGCTCCACTGCCGAAACAGAATTGATCATAAAAAAATTCCAAGCCCGCAGGAAAATACCAATTATACATGTGTGGCAAAAAGACGAAGGTTTTAAACTGGGGCAGATACGTAATAAAGGAATTGCAAAAGCTAAAGGCGATTATATTATCCAGATAGATGGAGACCTTATTTTACATAAACATTTTATTAAAGATCATCTCAATTTTAGCAAACAGGGTTTTTTTACTACCGGCAGCCGGGTTTTACTTTCTCCTGAAACAACCGAGACATTGATTGAATATTGCAGCACAGATGTAAAAAAATATTCAAAGAACGATCGCAATTTCTTCAACGGGTTGCATATACCGGCGCTTCATAATTTCCTCTCACAATTGTACAAAAGTAAAGGCAGGCATAAATATTATGTAAAAGGATGCAATATGGCTTTTTGGAAAAAAGACCTTGTTAAGATCAATGGATACAATGAAGATTTTACTGGTTGGGGAAAGGAAGACAGCGAGATTGCTATTCGCCTTATCAATGCAGGGACAAAAAAGAGGTTTTTAAAATTTGGCGGCATCACTTATCATCTTTATCATAAAGAAGCATCAAGAGAAATGGAACAAAAGAATTTCCGGATGATGCAACAGGCTGTTGATAAAAAGATCCAGCGTACACATAAAGGTGTTGATCAGTATTTATAGTTTCATTTCCTGTTTTGGAAAGAGAACGAAAAGCTTAAGGTCAGAGGAAGGCGGCTTAAAAGAATCTCCTGTTTTTACTTCCTGAATATTATAATACCAAATAGAAATTAAAGCTGCACCACCGAAGAATTGTCAGGCTGGGCTTGTCGAAGCCGGGTTAGTTAGGAAGATCACCTTCGACAAGCTCAGGCTGACAGACAAGTATTAATATCTAATTGGTATAAGTTATCTTCAAAAGCAATACGCAACTATCTTCGCAATTATGTGGGAACAAATAAAAACAGGTATGGCGGAGGGAGATATAAAGTCACTGGCACGCTGTATCTCTTTGGTAGAAAATGAAACAACAGGTTATGAAGACTTGCTTGAGTCATTGCCCTTTTCTGCCAAGCCGGTGATCGGTATCACGGGGCCACCCGGTGCAGGCAAAAGTACATTGACCGATGCATTGATCGGTTTATTGGTAGGCCAACGGAAACGTGTAGCCGTACTGTGTGTTGATCCTTCATCACCGTTTAATTTGGGTGCATTGCTTGGCGACCGTATCAGAATGAATGAATGGTACAACAATGAAAATGTTTATATCCGTTCATTGGCAACAAGAGGTTCATTGGGTGGATTAAACCCCAAAATCATTGAGATCACCGATCTTTTAAAAGCTGCGCCCTTCGATTATATCATTGTCGAAACTGTAGGTGTTGGACAAAGTGAAATCGAAATTGCGGGACTTGCAGACATCACAATTGTTACTATTGTGCCCGAGGCAGGTGACGAAATACAAACCATGAAAGCCGGCCTGATGGAAATTGCAGATATTTTTGTTGTGAATAAAGCTGACCGGCCCGGTGCAGAATCTTTTGTAAAAAACTTGAGGATGATGCTTGCACCTGCATTCAGCAATCATACCAATGAGATCCCGATTTTAAAAACGGTCGCCAGTAAAAAAGAAGGCATTGGTGAGTTATTGAAATCGATTGAAGAGATATTGCATCAACAAAAAACGAATGATAAAAGAAATTGGTTGCTTGCCGAAAAAGCATATCATTTAATTCAGCAGAAAAAAATGAAGGCGATTAGTAAAGTAGAATTAAAAGAAAAAATTGTTGCAGCAGGGAAAGGTTTTAACCTGTATCATTTTATTAAACAATATTGATTGCGTTAGGTGATGGATACGCGGATGACCGGATTGAGCGGATGGCCACGGATTTTATGCTGCTTACGCATCATGTTGGAAGTAGCGGTTTATCACAGCGAAATTCTTATAAAATATATCTGTAAATTTTTTGGAACAAAAAATAAATCTGCCTTTATCCGTTCATCTGCGTCATCCGCGTATCTATCATAGCAGTAAATAAAAAAAATTAAACTTTATTCTGCTCTTCCGCTTCCATCTGTTTGTTACTCTTCCACCATCGAAAGCCAATAAAACCAACAATGCAAAAAGGAGCCAGCATTAAATAAAGGATGCCATTGTTTAAGCCGATAGCTGGTTTTTCACCAAGTTGTTGTGCTGTTTTTGTACACATTGCACATTGTGCATTTGCTTCAGCAAAAAGCAATGAAAAAATTATGAAAAAGGAGAATATGAAAAGACATTTTTTCATAGGGCAAAGGTATGAATTGGCGCTGATTTGATGATTTATATCTTTAATTTAAGGCAGATCAAAGTGAAATAGTGGATTTCAATTTGCATAATTGACCCCTGAAGGGTTATAGTCAATGGATCTGAACGAATTATTCGGGCAGGAGCGGCAAAAAAATCCCCCAACTCGTTGGGGGATCAATATTATCAGATCAAAATCATGCTTCCTGTGAAGCCATCGACTTACTCACTCTCTTCCTGTCATCTTCATTTAAAATCGTTTTCCGAAGGCGAATACTCTTAGGCGTTACTTCAATACATTCGTCAGCTTGTATATACTCCATACATTCTTCCAAACTCATTTGGATTTTTGGAGCGGCTTTAGATGCATCATCAGATCCGCTTGCACGGTGGTTGGTCAATTTTTTAGGTTCAGTTGCATTTACAACAAGATCTCCTGGCTTAATGTGCTCGGCTATGATCTGCCCCGCATATACTTCTTGCCCCGGATCTACAAAGAAACGTCCGCGGTCCTGTAATTTATCAATTGAATAAGCCGTTGTTTTTTCTGTTGTTTTGGAAAGCAATACGCCATTACTGCGGCCGGGAATTGAACCCTTCCATGGTTTGTACTCGCTGAAACGATGCGCCATTACAGCTTCACCGGCGGTATTGGTAAGCATATTGCTTCTCAGGCCAATCAGGCCCCTTGATGGTATTTCAAATTCAAGATGCTGCATTTCACCTTTGCTTTCCATCACGTGCATTTCACCTTTCTTCTGTGTTACAAGGTCAATCACCTTACCACTGAATTCGGATGGAACATCTACCACTAAAATTTCAAAAGGTTCGCTTTTCACTCCATCTATATGTTTAACGATAACCTGTGGCTGGCCAACGGTAAGTTCAAAACCTTCGCGGCGCATGGTTTCAATCAGGATGCCAAGGTGAAGAATACCACGTCCATAAACCAGTAAACTATCGGCACTATCGCTGTCCTCTACACGAAGTGCAAGGTTCTTTTCTGTTTCCTTCATCAACCTGTCACGTAAATGGCGGCTTGTTACAAATTTTCCTTCTTTACCAAAGAAAGGAGAGTTGTTGATGCTGAATAACATGCTCATCGTTGGTTCATCAACACTTATCACCGGCAATGCTTCAGGATTTTCAATATCAGCAATGGTATCGCCAATATTAAATTCGTCCAAACCAACAACAGCACAAATATCTCCGGCAAAAACTTCTGTCACTTTTTTCTTGCCCATTCCTTC
>JBDSBG010000172.1:0-37266 GCA_039921685.1 Ferruginibacter sp. | reverse complement strand
GGAGCATCAGCTTTTTTTCAGGAAAGTAATCGGTATATAGGGATACATGTAGTGACTCACAAAAGAAAAGTATGCGTTTCAGTAACCAACTTCTCTACGCTTTGCATCTTATAAATTTTTCAACGCTTCACTTCCGACTTAATGATCTTGTAACTATTATGCTTCCTCTCCAGGTCCAGCGTTATTATTATCCTTTGATTCCTTGCTCTCATTTTACTAACCCTTACTGTTATGTGCTTTTTCGTTATATACTCTATCTCGATAAACTTTACAATAATGTTTTTCAGAAGATATGATTTCTTCCAGTCCGTGTTTTGTAAAACCATCAATGTATCATCATGTGTGGCAGAGAGCAATGGATTTTTTTGCCTTAAAAAGCTGTCTACACCTTCCTGGCTTAAAGTTGAGATCTCATTCAAGTCGAGCACATAATCTTTAGTGTTCAACTCAGCATGTGTGTCCAATGTTTTTTCAACGCAAATATCCAGGAGTTTGAAGGCAAGTGCCGGCGAATTTGAATAATCCAGGTCCCAGTCAGGGTGGTTGCAGGTTGCTGCAGAAAAAATTAACACTGCAAAAATAAAAGTTCTAAAATTCATTTGCGTTAACGGATACCCGATAGTTTTGCTGGTAGGAGCACAATTTACGGAATCATGCTTAATTCATTTCAGATGATTTGCTGAACTACTGGGAATGCAATGGGCTGCTGGCATCCTCATTTTAGCTAAGTTCAATTCCTTCAATCAACATCGAACTTTGTACTAAATCAGTTATGGATTTGCCGAGAAAGTCCACAGCTCGTTGCTGTTTCCTTTTACTAAAACCAATTCCTTATCATTCACCGTTCTAATTTGCCAGAACTTATGTTCTTTTCCTGAAGTCATGAGAATTGATTTGTTTCCTTCACCGAACTTCCAATTCCCTTCATCGTTGAGTTTAAGCACCTCTGCTGTGTAAGTTTGATCCGGCTGAATTTCGAAGAATGCTCCTTTAATAAGATCTGTTGCTGTTTTTAAACTCTCTTCAGAACGCCCCGGAACTTCTCGTTTCACGATATACCATTTCTTGCAGATCTGCTCCTTTGTCGCACTTACTAACGGCCCATTATAAACGATTTCTTCAATTTCATCGGATTTATCGGGAGTCGTCCGTTCTAATATCATGGATTTATCTTTCCCTATATTGAGAACAAGTGTTGTCCCTGTAACACTGATGATGCCCATTTGATTTTCTGTGCCTTTGTTGGCAGTCATCAGCAATTTTTTTGTTGCTTCATCAAACTGCCATTCGCCTTCCTCTTTCGAAAATAAAAATGTTTTATAGTGTTTGTTCTCTTTTAAGTAGATGCTCATATTCGCAAAGCCTTTTCTCAACATCGAAACCTGGCTGGAATCCATTTTTTCCGCATTGTAAATGTCTTTGAATTTCCATTTTCCTATGAGAGAATCTGTTATCTGCGCATCTGCGTATGCGGACAGTGCAAACAGAAGAACGAATGAAATGATAGTTTTTGACATGTTTGTTTTTTTATCTGGAATGAAGCCGCCCAAACGGTGGCTGGTATTAATTAACAGGACGCTGTTTGATTTAGTAGTTAATAAACTGATGCTTCTAATAAAAATCCGGAAACTTCCGATTTCTTTCGATCATTAAATTTACAGAATCATTGTTAGAGTTATTGGCGGAATGCATAAAAAAGGTTCCAATACAAGCACAATGGATTTTACAGTCACATATAGGGATGCCCTGAGCGTTCAGGACACAACTTTCTTATACACAACATTCCTTGCTTCCAGATAATCCATCATAAAATCAAAACATGCTTTCTTATGCCCTACCAGCTCAGGAGGAAAAACGCCTTTCTCCGTAAATAATTTATTGATCAGCATATTCAGAGCTGCCGTACATGTATAACCTGTAGTGCGGCTCATCGATGCAGTATTAGTTGTGCTATCGTATTCATCATAAAGTGTATATTCTATCGTGCTGGGATCACCATTTAAAGTTCCGCGGATAACGATCTTCATCAATGTAAATTCTTCTTCATTTTCTTTTAATTTCCATGAATCAAAAAGCAGTGACGTAGTAAAGTCAATAGGTTTTATTTTGTTTCCTTTAACCGTGATCTCATCCGTTCCAAAAAACCCCGCTTTTTTTAAAGCAATGATAAGGCTTATATGGCCGGGATAACGCAGTGTTTTTTCTTTCATGTTTGGAATATGCGACATGGTGAATAAGATACTGCGAAGGCCATCTGTATTAAATGATTCGAGTGTGCCTACATGTTCAAAATCGATAAGTTCCGCATCGCTTAATGCCGGCCTGGTTACAAGATTTTTATTTTCTACATAACGTGCCGGCCTGATATATTCTTCCACAACATCAATGGGTGAGAATGGTGCTTTGTATTCGAAGGGCTTTATTCGCTGCTTCGGCAATCCCCCAACCATGCATTCAAAATCTGTGATCTGCATGATACTATTGTAATAGCCCAGAATCAAATTGCTCATACCAGGGGCAACGCCGCAATCAACAATTGCTGTAACATTGTTTTGTTTGGCAAGTGCATCGAGTTCCAATGCATTTTCTGGAAAGAAAGAAATATCAACTGTGTTTTTCCCACATTTAATAATTGCTTCCAGTGTTTTGTAGCCCATAAAACCTGGAACGGCACTTACAACAAAATCGAAATTGCTTAACAGCTGCGAGTAATTTTTATAATCTCTCAGGTCTGCGTTGATTGTTTTTATGCCCTGGTTTTTTTGTGAAAGCAATTGAAGAGAATCATCGCTGATATCCAAAGCTGTCACGTCAAAGTTTTTCGAAAGGTCGATGGCGATTGCCCGGCCCACCATACCGGCACCCAATATACCTATTTGCATTATTTTGTTTTTTGTAGTAAAGAATAAGAATAGAAATCATCCTTTGGAAGAAACCTGTTGCACAGTAAGCAACGAGATCTTTATGCAGACACCGAGGTTCCATTCATAATAATGGACATGTAAGCAGATAGCCTATAGAAATGCGAGTATATCTTTTGTGTACTCATTGAGATTGCGAAGATAAGTGGAAATCTGGAGATTTAACAGGCAGTAGAAACAGATGTAATAGCGTGGTTTAAATTCTCTACATGATCGCTATGTTGTTGGCTATTCTCATTGTTAGTTGCAACCGCCTGAACTTATTTTTGGTTTTATGCTTTGGCAGGGAAGCTCTTGAAGATTTTCTCAAAAGCACACTCCCGCTGATCGAGCCCGAAAGTCAGCATACGAATGATGTATTTGTAGATGTCATTATTCCGGATTGCTGGCAACAGGAACCAGTTAGCTGACCAGACGGTCGGATAGATCGGTGGCGTCGATCATTTAAAATGAGCTAGCGGAACTATTATTTCAAAATTCCCCTGAATATTAACCGTTTGTTAGCATGAATGAGGCTATTTTTGACCCTTGAAATAAAAAAATATTATGAAAAAATATTCATTGATTATCCTGCTCTTCACGATAGTTACCAACGTTCATGCACAGAGCGGTGGAATACTGGGCAAACTTAACAAGGCAGTGAAATCAGACAGTAGTAAAAATGTGTTGACCAGCATTGATAAAACGCTTTCTGGAAGTTCTGGGGGAAAAGGCGGGTCACTTTCCAAAGAAGATATCATCAATGGATTGAAGGAAGCGCTTTCGGTTGGTACCAACAATAGTACAAAAAAGTTAGCTGGGGTTGATGGGTTTTTCAAAGATGCAGCCCTGAAAATATTAATGCCTGAAGAAGCAAAGAAAGCTGAAAGGACTTTGCGTGACCTTGGAATGGGATCTCTTGTTGACAAAGCTATTTTATCAATGAACCGTGCTGCAGAGGATGCAGCAGGTGGGGTTGCAAATATTTTTCTTGATGCAGTAAAACAAATGACCGTTACCGATGGATTGAAAATTTTACAGGGTGGCGATTTTGCCGCAACGGAATATCTTAAAACAAATACCACTGCAACGCTTACACAAAAGATGCGCCCGGTAATTGAGGCCTCGCTTCAGAAAGTAGACGCAACAACTTATTGGAAAGATGTTTTCACTGCATACAATAGAGTTGCACTGAAAAAAGTAAATCCGGATCTTACAGAATATGTAACTGAAAAAGCTATGAGTGGGATATTTTACGAGATTGGCCTTGAAGAACAAAAGATCAGAAAGGATCCTGCTGCACAGGTAACAGATCTCCTGAAAAGAGTTTTTGGAAAGTAGAGAACCTTAGAATACAGAAAATGAACAAGGGAATTTTTGGAGTTGTATTCAATTGAACAACCGGGAATTTCTTGTTTGTTTTTTAAGGGACGGTTTTGGGAATTGCCTAATTAAATTTGAGACGGGCGGTAGCGCAATTTTAAGTAGGACCCGTACCAACACAGCGCAGGTCTGAGCCTGTGCACTACACTAACAGCCATGCATAAGCCCGGGCGCCCATATGTGGCTTCATCAACTTTGCTACCTGAATTAATTTCTCCAATGCTGAACATGTAGTTACCTTTAACTTCTTGTATCCCAAATTTCCAGCAGTTAATAATATGCCAGCTAAAATATTGATCATTGATGATGAAGAAAAGCTAAGAACCCTGCTTAAACGGATCGTAGCACTGGAGGGTTATATTGTTTCTGAAGCGGCCAATTTGAAAGCTGCATTTAAAATCCTTGACAAAGAAGACATTAATGTTATACTCTGTGATGTAAAATTACCTGACGGAAACGGTGTTGATTTTGTAACGGGACTGAAGGCAAAATACCCTTTAATAGAAATTATTTTGCTTACTGCTTATGGCAATATTCCTGATGCGATACAGGCAATGAAGAATGGTGCTTTTGATTATATTACAAAGGGTGATGACAATGGGAGATTGATACCCTTGTTGAATAAAGCTGTTGAAAAGGTCGATTTGCAAAGCCGGATCATTGAACTGGAAAATTTGGTTGGAAAAAAATACAATTTTGAAAGTATCATTGGTAATTCAAATCTTATAAAAAATGCCATTGAATTAGCGAGGAAGGTTGCACCTACAGACGCTACTGTTTTATTGTTGGGCGAAACGGGTACAGGAAAAGAAGTATTTGCGCAGGCAATTCATAGTAATAGTAAACGGGCAAGCAAAGCTTTCATTGCTATTAACTGTAGCTCATTCAGCAAAGAGTTATTGGAGAGTGAATTGTTTGGGCACGTAGCCGGTGCATTTACTGGTGCCAGCAAAGATAAACGGGGGCTAATTGAAGAAGCAAATGCAGGCACTTTATTTTTAGATGAGATCGGGGAAATGCATATCGAATTGCAGGCTAAACTACTTCGGGTTTTGGAGAACAGTGAGTTTTTTAAAGTAGGGGATTCAAAATCAACAAAAGTATCAGTGAGGTTTATTGCAGCAACCAACCGCGATCTTCAGCAGGATGTTTCCAATGGAAAATTCAGAGAGGACCTTTTTTACAGGCTTGATGTTTTTACGATCTCATTACCCGCATTACGGGAGAGAAAAGAAGACATTCCGCTGCTTGCAAATATGTTCCTTAAATACTTTTCGGCAAAAACAAACTCCACGGTAACTTCATTGAGCAAGGATTTTGTGAATCATCTTATCGATCATAACTGGAAAGGAAATATCCGCGAACTCAAGAATGTGATTGAGCGGGCAATAATTCTTACCGAAAACAGTGAACTGGGTATTGACAGCTTACCAATGGACTTACAATCGCAGGATATGAATGGCCAAACCGGATTGTCATCCCTGGAACTTTCAAGTATTGAGAAATCACATATTAAGCGTGTATTAAATCGAGCAAACGGAAACAAAACCGAAGCTGCCCGCTTATTGAATATTGGGTTAAGCACTTTGTACAGAAAAATCGAAGAATACAATATTTCCTGAGGTACATATCAAAATGACAATACACCCTTCCAAAATGGAAGGGTTTTTTATTACTGCTAATTTCCATTTTTTTTTAATTCCTTCATTTCAAAAGACTTGGCTGCGTTGCTTCATTTCAGGAGCAGGGTTTGGTATTGATGGCGGAAATGAGTAACAGAACATGAAATATAGCGGGAAAACTTTTATTATTTGCCTGGCTGACGGCATTGATACTTATCATGAGTTACTGAAAAAATTTAAATATTAATAGACTAACAGAAATGGAAACGTCGACGAAAATAATGCTGTTGCTAGCCATGTATGGCTTGCCTGTGTGCCTGGTTATTTTGTACAACATACACGAAAACCTAAAGCAAAAACGAAAGGTAATTATGGAAAAGCGTATCTCCTCGATGCAAGAGGGGTAAACAAGAATGGTTGCAACCAATTTATAAGCAGGATGCCAGCTTTGATGATACCGATCATTTATATTAATGATTGGTATCATCGCCGGTATAGCAAAATGTCTAATTAGAATAGTTAAACTAAATCAAACAACTTTTTTGAAAAAAGACAAAAAGCTCCCTTGGAAATCTGAATACGACTTAATAGTTTTTTCTTAACATTTTTTAGAAAAATAAAAAGACGACCATGCTCACAGCAATACTTTATCTGGCCGGAATAATCGGCTTTGCACTTTTTTTCAAATTCATTGACTGGTTTGAAAAAATTTAATCACGATTTTAAATTAAAAGTAAAATGACAGCATTATTTATTATAGCGATCCTGGTCTTTATCTACTTGTGTTATGTTTTGATAAAACCGGAAAAATTTTAGAAGGTAAACTTCAAAGTCTTTACACGTATAAACTTAACATTCATGAACACAGAAATTTTAGGCGTCCTGCTAATGTACTTGCTTACGGTAGCGTTTGCCATACCGCTTGGCCGCTATATTGGAAAAGTATTTGAAGGGGATAGAACCTGGCTGGATCGGTTGTTCAATCCTGTTGACAAACTATTTTTCATGCTGGGTGGTGTAGATCACAAAAAGCAAATGAACTGGAAACAACATCTTAAAGCGCTGCTTACTGTTAACCTGGTTTGGTTTTTATTATCCATGTTCGTATTAATGAACATGAGTTGGCTACCACTTAATCCCGATGCCAATCCAGCAATGACTGGAGACCTTGCTTTTAATACATCGGTAAGTTTCGTAACAAATACTAATCTTCAGCATTATTCCGGTGAAACGGGATTGTCGTACCTCGGCCAAATGATGCTGATGCTCTGGCAATTTATAAGTGCTGCAACCGGTATAGCTATTTGTGCTGCCGTTTTCAATGCCATGAAAGAAAGAACATCTGACAATCTTGGTAATTTTTATAATAACCTGGTTAGATCGGCTACAAGAATTCTATTCCCATTGGCGGTGGTTGTTGCGTTGATACTCGTCTTCAATGGTACGCCGATGAATTTCGAAGGCAAGGCAGCATATAGTTCTATGCAGGGTGACACAGTTAACGTAAGCCGCGGGCCAGCTGCTGCTATGATTGCCATTAAGCAATTAGGTACTAACGGTGGCGGATACTACGGCCCTAACTCAGCACATCCTTTAGAAAATCCAAATTATTTTACCAACATCGTTGAAAATATTTGTATCATCCTCATTCCAATTGCAATGTTGTTTGCTTTGGGTTATGTGCTTAAGCGGAAAAAATTTGCGTGGATGATTTTTGGCGTAATGACACTTGGATTTTTAATCCTGCTTTGTAATGCAGTTTATTTTGAAATGCAGGGAAATCCTGCCATTGCAAAAATGGGAATCTCTCAGCCGCTTGGTAGTATGGAAGGAAAAGAACTGCGGTTTGGCCCGGCAGCTTCAGCCTATTGGTGTGTTACTACAACGGTTACATCAAATGGCTCTGTGAATTCAATGCACGACAGTTTTACCCCACTGGCAGGTATGAGTGCTTTGCTGGGCATGATGATCAATTCATTTTATGGGGGTGTTGGAGTGGGCTTTCTCAACTTTTACATTTTCATCATTATCGCCGTTTTTATAAGTGGATTAATGGTAGGCCGCACACCTGAATTTTTAGGTAAAAAAATTGAGGCAAGGGAAATGAAGATCGCATCTATAATCGCTTTGTTGCATCCATTGCTGATCCTTGCTGGCACTGCTTTGTCTTCATGGCTGTATGCTCACAATCCAACCGTGTATGCGTCATGGCTGAATAATCCCGGCAATCATGGATTCAGCGAAATGTTATACGAGTTTACATCCGCGACTGCGAATAACGGCAGTGGTTTTGAAGGGCTGGGTGATAATACGCCATTTTGGAACATCGCATGCGGCATCGTGATGTTACTTGCTAGATTTTTGCCAATCATCGGTCCTGTTGCCATCGCAGGCATCCTTGCTAAAAAGAAATATATCCCCGAAAATGCCGGCACTTTAAAAACAGATACAGGCACATTTGGTATCATGGTGTTTGCGGTAATATTTATCGTAGCTGCATTAAGCTTTTTTCCTGCACTGGTATTGGGGCCAATTACTGAATATTTTGGAATGAAATAATTTAAAAGAAAGATCATGTCATTAAATAGAAGACCAAATAAACTTTTTGAAAACGCTTTAATTAAAGATGCGTTGAAGCAATCCTTTGTAAAGCTGAATCCACGTATTATGTTCCGGAACCCGGTGATGTTTACCGTACTGGTCTCCACATTGATAATGGCAGCTGTTTGTATTTGGATTGCTGCCGGCGAAAAAAACCAGGGCAGCCTGGTTTACAACATCATTGTAATGGCCATATTATTTATCACCTTACTCTTTGCCAATTTTGCAGAAGCTATTGCAGAAGCGAGAGGAAAGGCACAGGCCGACAGTTTAAGGAAGACAAGGGAAGATACACCCGCCAAAAAAGTTTTCCCGGTTGGAGAGATGTATTTGAATGAAATAAAGATCGTTCCATCTTCACAGTTAGAGAAGGGAGATATGTTTGTTTGCGAAGCCGGTGATACCATACCAATGGATGGAGAAATCATTAAGGGTATTGCAACTATTGATGAAAGTGCCATTACCGGCGAAAGTGCCCCTGTGATCAGGGAATCGGGTGGAGATAAATCTTCTGTTACCGGTGGAACCAAAGTGCTGTCTGATAAAATAACGGTAAAGGTTACTACAGAAAGGGGCGAAAGTTTCCTTGATAAAATGATTGCCCTTGTCGAAGGAGCCAGCCGCCAGAAAACACCCAATGAAATTGCATTAACTATTTTGCTTGCAGGCTTTACGTTGATATTTGTTATCGTGTGTGTAACATTAAAACCTTTTGCAGATTATGCCAATACACCTATTACTATTGCCGCCTTCATATCATTGTTTGTTTGCCTGATACCTACAACCATTGGTGGTTTGTTATCTGCTATTGGTATTGCAGGTATGGACAGGGCCCTGAGGGCAAATGTGATCACCAAAAGTGGTAAAGCAGTAGAAACCGCAGGAGACATTGACACTTTGTTGCTGGACAAAACAGGAACCATTACTATCGGTAACCGTAAAGCGACAGCGTTTTATGAGGCAAATGGTATTAATAAAAAGACATTTATAGAAGCCTGTGCTTTATCATCAATGGCAGATCAGACTCCAGAAGGAAAATCAATCATTGAGTTGGCTGGACTTGATACAAAGATTTTCAATACCAATGGTGCCACATTTATAGATTTCAACGCAGAAACAAGATGCAGTGGTATTAATCTTCCCCCCGGCCAGCGAGGGTTTCCCGAAGGAGTGAAGGTCCGTAAAGGCGCTTTTGATTCTATTAAAACCATGGTAACAAAGTCAGGAAATAATTTTCCTGTAGAAATAGCAGACCGGGTAAATGTCATTGCATCAAATGGCGGAACACCACTCGTAGTCAGTGAGAATAACAACGTTCTCGGGGTGATCGAATTACAGGATATCATCAAACCCGGCATACATGAACGATTTGAACGTTTGCGGAAAATGGGTATTAAAACAGTAATGGTAACCGGTGATAATCCATTAACTGCAAAATTCATTGCTGAAAAAGCGGGTGTGGATGATTTTATCGCCGAAGCCAGGCCCGAGGACAAGATGACCTATATAAAAAAAGAACAGCAGCAGGGAAAGCTCGTTGCTATGATGGGAGACGGAACCAATGACGCTCCTGCACTTGCCCAGGCAGATGTGGGCGTTGCGATGAACAGCGGGACTGCCGCAGCGAAAGAAGCCGGCAATATGGTTGACATGGACAATGATCCTACAAAGCTGATCGAGATAGTAGAGATAGGAAAACAATTATTGATGACGAGAGGAACACTTACAACCTTCTCTATTGCCAATGATGTTGCCAAATATTTTGCAATTGTTCCTGCATTGTTCATCGCTTCACTTCCTGCTTTGCAAGGATTGAATATAATGCGGCTACACAGTCCCGAGAGTGCCATTCTTTCGGCCATCATTTTCAATGCAATCATTATTCCGTTGCTGATCCCGTTAGCATTAAGAGGTGTTGCCTATAAACCAATCGGCGCATCGCTTTTATTAAGGAGAAATTTACTGATCTACGGTTTGGGCGGAATCATTATTCCTTTTATTGGTATCAAATTAATTGACCTGCTCGTAAGTATATGGTTTTAAAATTTTTGGATCGCTAAAAATAAAAACTTAAAAAATGAAACACAATATTTTACCAGCCATAAGATTAACGCTTGTATGCATGGTATTTTTTATGGGAATTTATTCACTATTGATACTTGCGGCTGCTCAACTGGCACCGGGGAAAGGTAAAGGCGAAACGGTTTTTTATGATAACAAAGTTGTGGGCTGGAAATTACTGGGACAAAAATTTACTGATGATAAATATTTCTGGAGCCGTCCTTCGGCCGTTGATTATAATGCGGCCGGCGCAGGTGGCAGTAACAAAGGACCGGCAAATCCGGATTACCTGGCACAGGTTCAGGAAAGAATAGACAGTTTTCTGGTACACAATCCATCAGTAATGAAAAATGAAATTCCATCCGATCTCGTTACAGCGTCAGGTGCAGGGCTCGACCCGCATATCTCTGTGCAGGGAGCCTATATACAAGCCAAAAGGATTGCGGTAGTTAGAAAAGTATTGCTGGAGAGAATTAATCTGCTTATTGAAAAAAATACCGAAGCACCCCTGTTAGGGTTATTTGGAACAAGCAGGTTGAATGTATTGCAATTGAATATTGAACTGGATAAATTAAAATAAAATATACAGACGATGAACAAGTTTTTTTTAATGTCGGCATTGCTTGCCTTTTCATTTACAAACAGCATTGCCCAGGATAGTGCAAAGGTAAACAGCCTTATTTTCAGTGGATATGTAGAAGCATATTATAGTTATGATTTTAATAAGCCGGTAAACAACGACCGCCCAGCTTTCTTTTACAGTCATAACAGGCACAATGAATTTAATGTAAATCTTGGATATGTAAAAGCGGTTTACAATACTGAAAAACTGAGGGCGAATCTTGCATTGGCTACAGGCACTTATATGAATGCTAATTATTCCGCAGAAATAGGAGTGTCAAAGAATATCTATGAAGCCAATGCCGGAGTAAAGGTCTCAAAAAAGAAGAACCTATGGCTTGATGCTGGCATCTTTCCTTCACATATCGGTTTTGAAAGCGCCGTTTCGAAGGATTGCTGGGTACTAACCAGGAGCATGCTGGCTGATAATTCCCCGTATTTTGATGCCGGTGCAAAACTCACATATACAAGCAACAACAGTAAATGGCTTTTAATGGGTTTGGTTTTAAATGGCTGGCAAAGAATTAAGCGAGTGGAAGGAAATTCCCTGATGAGTTTTGGTACTCAGCTACAATATAAACCTAATGGTACTACCACATTAAATTACAGCACATTTATTGGGACGGATAAGCCAGATAGCACCCGCCAATGGCGTTACTTTCATAACCTGTATGCGATTTTTAATCTAACAGGCAAACTGGGATTAACAGCCGGTTTTGATATTGGTTCAGAACAAAAAGAAAAAGCAAGCAGTGCAATGAGTGTATGGTATTCTCCAGTGTTGATACTAAAGTATGCATTTAACAATAAGTGGACTCTCGCTGCAAGAGGAGAGTACTATAGTGATAAGTACCGAGTAATTATTGCAACCGGCACACCCAATGGTTTTCAAACCAGCGGTTTTTCTTTTAACATCGACTACACACCTGTTAGTAATGCAGTCATAAGGCTGGAAGCAAGAACATTGAATAGTAAAGATGATATTTTTGCAAAAGAAAATGGAATATCAGGCAGCAATACTTTTATCACCTCATCAATAGCTGTTAGTTTTTAAATTATGCCGGAACAGGACAACGATATCGACCCATTTTTGAATCTTACTCCAAAAAAGAAAGGAAAATTTAAAATTTACATTGGCATGAGTGCTGGTGTTGGAAAAACATTTCGAATGTTGCAGGATGCGCATCATTTATTGAAGCAGGGAGTGAATGTCAGGATTGGCTATGTTGAAACACATAAAAGAAAAGAAACTGAAGCATTGATGGAAGGGCTTCCATTAATTCCAAGACGTGAAGTTTTTTATAAGGGCAAGCGGTTGGAAGAACTGGATGTACAGGCAATATATTTATTGCAACCTGAGGTAGTGATCATTGATGAACTTGCACACAGCAATATTCCCGGAAGTAAAAATGAGAAGCGCTGGCAGGATGTATTGGATGTTTTGGAAGCAGGCATTGATGTGATTTCAGCAGTGAATATTCAACACATTGAAAGTATTAACGAAGATGTAAAAGAGATAACAGGAATTAATGTACAGGAACGGATACCCGATAAGATGTTGCAGCTGGCTGATGAAGTAGTAAATATTGATCTTACTGCAGATGAATTGATCAGTCGTTTAAAAGAAGGCAAAATATATGATCATACAAAAGTCCAACGGGCATTGCAGCATTTTTTTCAACCTGATAAGATATTGCAATTACGTGAGCTTGCTTTAAAAGAAGTTGCCGGCCAGGTGGAACGAAAAGTAGATCATCAGCTAGTCGCTAAAAACAAACCCTTTCGTCATGAACATTTTCTTGCCTGCATCTCCTCTAATTCAGAAATTGCACAGCGCATCATTCGAAAAACAGCGAGGCTGGCATCTTATTACAATAGCAAATGGTATGTTTTGTATGTGCAGACTGACAGGGAATCTGCAGATAAAATTTCGCTTGCTGCTCAGCGTCATTTAATTAATAACTTTAAGCAAGCAACTGAACAGGGAGCAGAAGTGATCAGGAAGAAAGCTGGCAACATTGCATCAAGTATTATGGAAACCGTGAATGAAAAAAATATAACGACCATTTGTCTTGGTAAACCACATTTGAATCTTTTCCAGATCATTTTAAAAACCAGTGTTTTTAACCAGTTATTAAAAACGCTTTCAAAGAATAATATCGATATCATCATTCTTTCCTGATGACCTTAAATGTAAAAAATAAGATCTGGCTGGGAACCTCATTTCTGTTCCTGCTCCTGCTGCTGATGGGCGGTGTGGGAATATACTATATGGCGAAGTTGAAAAAGGAGGCACGGAACATACTCATGGATAATTACGAAAGCGTATCGTATTGCCATAACATGCAACAACAACTCATCAACTTTGAACTTGACGAGCAGCAGTCGATTCGTGAATTTGAAAAATCATTGCAGCTTCAGGAGGCAAATATCACTGAGCCGAATGAAGCAGCTATTACTGTTTTGTTACGACAATACTTCAATAACCTAAAACGTGGCGACAGCATAAAGAAAAGCCTCCAATTGTTGAATTTGACTTTGCAAGAAACTCTTGCTTTGAATATGGCTGCTATTCAAAGAAAAAATGACAAGGCTGAAACTACCGCAGATGAAGCTTTTACATTGATCGTCGCGCTTGCCGGGTTTGTATTTATAATCGCGTTTACTTTTCTTGTAAATTTTCCATCTGTTGTTACTAAACCTATAGCAAAACTTACTGAAGCCATTAAGGAAATTGGCTCTAAAAATTATAAGCACCGGATTCACATTGATAATAAAGACGAGTTCGGCAAACTGGCCGATGCATTTAATGAAATGGCGGAAAGGCTTGAGTTTTTTGAGAGCAGTAACCTCAATAAATTATTATTTGAAAAGAACAGGGCGGAAGCTGTTATCAATAGTTTGAAAGATGCGAGTATTGGTGTCGACAAAAATAATATCGTACTGTTTGCCAATTTTCAGGCACTTCAATTACTTGCATTACAGCCTGAAGCTATGATCGGGCATTCTGTAAGTGACGTGAGCGCTGTCAATGAATTATTCAGATTTTTGTTCGACACCCAATCGACAACCCCATTTAAAATTGTTGTAGATAACAGGGAAAATTATTTTGTAAAAGAAATCATTGAAGTCATACAGGGGGAATCGAAAAACAAGGTAATCGTTTTAAAAAATATAACTTCTTATAAAGAACTGGATGAGGCAAAAACAAATTTTATTGCAACAATCTCCCACGAATTAAAGACACCATTGGCTTCATCTGATTTTAGCATTAAATTACTTGAAGATGAACGTGTAAGTAAATTATCGGGTGAACAAAGAGAATTGATCGGTCACCTCAAAGATGACAATCTGCGGATGCTGAAAATACTAAGTGAGCTGTTGAACATGTCGCAGGTGGAGGCAGGTCGTATACAGTTGAATATCGCTTTGGTTGATCCGGTATCGATCCTTCAAAATGCAATTGATAATGTTTCGGCTGCCGCCAAAGAAAAAAAAATTACGATTATTAATGCTTCATCAAATGATCTGTCTTTGTTTAATGCTGATGCAGATAAAACGACCTGGGTATTGAATAACCTTTTAACCAATGCGATTAAATTTTCTTTCAGTAATGCAATGATAGAGGTTGCAGCGAAGCAAAAGGACGGCAACATCATTTTTTCAGTGCAGGATTTTGGCCCGGGGATAGCATCAGAATATTTACCTCGCTTGTTTGATCGATATTTCCAGGTGCCCGGGTCAACAGAGAAGGGGTCTGGCATCGGGCTTTCAATCTCAAAAGAGTTCATTGAAGCCCAACACGGACGAATTTGGGTTGAAAGTGGCATGGGTAAAGGCTCGACTTTCTTTTTTCAATTACCGCTGGGAGGCGGAAGTCAGCCCAGATGTTAACTGCCAGAGATGTCAACTGTCCGAGATGTCAACTCACGGAGATGTCAACTCGGATTTATTCTACACCGATAACCAAGGTTGGCATAGGCCGAGATGTCAACTGTCCGAGATGTCAACTCACGGAGATGTCAACTCGGATTTATTCTACACTGATAACCAAGGTTGGCAAACGGCGAGATCTCAACTCACCGAGATGTTAATACATCAAATTAAAACAACACGACTTTTTTAATGTCGCCCCTGACTTGCGGGAACATTTACACCAATCGTTAAAATTGACACAGGATTCAAACTTAACTTCCACACTGGCACTTTATTGGCTAATTTTATAGCAAACCTTTTTATATGAAAACACTTCGTCTTTTATTTATAGCAGTTCTTACCCTTTTTAGCTTTGGCCTGTTTGCTCAAACCGCTCCAGGGGAAAAGGAGAAATTAAATTTACCTGGAGATAACCTGAATCTTTATGCAGTTCTCAAACTTTTCCAGGAATCAAAAACATTGGAAGGTTTTGAAAGGAGCCTTAATGATTCAACAACGAGGATCAATAATCTTGACCTTGATGGAGATAACAAGATCGATTATATCAGGGTAGTTGATAAGCCTGACGGTGATGTTCACAATATCACCTTGAAAGATGCTGTTAGCAAAACAGAAGAGCAGGATATAGCGGTATTTGTTGTGCAGAAAAAAGGGAATGGCCAGGCAAATATTCAATTGATAGGTGACGAGGATTTGTATGGAAAAAATTACATCATTGAACCGAATACCGATATTGCTACTACTTCATCTGAGACGCCCAATCCTGGTTACACAAATACAGCTACTTTGGCCAACGGGGAAACGGTTCCTGTTCAGACAACAACGGAGTACGAAATTGCTTCATGGCCAGTAGTGCAATACATTTATGTTCCCACCTATACAGTTTGGGAATCTCCGTGGAGTTGGAGTTATTATCCCGATTACTGGAGGCCATGGCGCCCACATTACTGGCATTACTATTATGGCTATCAGTTTAATTACCAGCCTTATTATTACGGGCATTACCGTCGATGGAATTCATATCGTGTTCCCGGTTGGTATGGCCGTTACTACGGGAGTAATTTTAGGTCGAGGTCTCCTTATGTTCAAAGGAGATACCAGGAAGGTTATTATCGCAGGACATATGCCAGGCCTCAATCAGCGAGGAATGGAGCAACCGCTTTTAGAAGAGACAATCCCCAGGCACCGGTAGCACACGCATTGCCAAATTTTAATAACGCTGGCCAGCCTGTCCCGGTAAGGGCAACGTCTGCAAACCAGGGCATAAGGCCCGTGAAACCCAATCCTGTAGTAACGGAGCCGGGTACACGACCGGTGAGGCCTGTAAGACAACCCGGCGTAAAACCCACGAAACCCAGTATTTCAGATGATCAGCCGGTAAGGCCGACCACACAGCAATCGGGTATAAAGCCAGTAAGGCCTGTTAAGGTTGCTCCGGTGAGAGAATCACCCGTGAGGGACGAACCTGTAAGACAGGCACCAGTAAGAGAAACACCCGTGCGGGAAGAACCAGTGAGACAAGCGCCAGTAAGAGAAACACCTGTGAGAGAACAGCCCGTGAGACAAGCTCCAGTAAGACAGGCACCGGTAAGAAACGAGCCAGTAAGACAAGCCCCGACAAGGCCAGTCCAGGAAATACGTCCTGCCGCCCCAAGGCAACAACCGGTTAGAAGAGAGTCTGCACCTGCCAGTCCAAATCCTGTAAGGAGAGACAGGGGAAACTAAAATAGATAGAATAAGAGATTAATGAACCGATAAATAATTTTGTTTATCGGTTTTTTTATACCTGGCATTTTAGGGGCCTGGTGATCGTTTTACACGGCACCGTCAGCATTAAATCTTTTGGTATTCTGCCGTCTATCCAAAACGCGTTTAACTTCTCATTTATTTATTGCAGCTACACAGTATTGTTAGCTGGCGTCACTGATTCGTCTGGTCATTACAGGTATCCGATCTATAAAGCTGGCAACAAAGCCAACTGCAAAAAGATTATTTGGATTTCTTAACAGCACCTGCTTTCTTCGGATGCACCAAATTCATTTCTGCTATCAAATTTTTTGCTTCTGCATATTTATCGATGATAAAAAGTACGTAGCGGATATCTACCATAATGTTCCGGCAAATGCCAGGATCATAATTAATATCACTCATTGTACCTTCCCAAACGCGGTCAAAATTAAGCCCCACCAAATTACCATAAGCATCCAATGCAGGGCTACCTGAATTACCACCTGTAGTATGATTTGAAGCAATGAAACAAACGGGCTGGCGCCCATTGGTGCCATATTGACCAAAATCTTTATTGTTGTACAGATCAATTAATTTTTGTGGAAGGTCAAATTCATAATCCCCTGGTTTGTATTTTTCCATCACACCATCCATATAAGTATAGTAGTCATATTTCACAGCATCCCTTGCATTGTAGCCTTTTACATTTCCATAGGTAACACGCAGGGTACTATTTGCATCAGGGTAAAAATTCTTTTCTTTAAAAACATCCAGTTGTGCCTGCATGTAAGTGCGCTGAAGTTGGTTAACATTTGCCTGCAACTCATTCAACTTTGATTGTACCGTTCCGGAATATACATTAGACATGTCCACATACAGCTTTACAGCAATATCACTCTTAATTGCGGCTACTGCTTCCTGTGGTGAAGCAGTTAATATTGCTTTAATTTTTTCCAGCGAGGTTAAAGTAGTGCCGTTGTATATATTACTTGCGGTATTGCTGTAGGATTGTTGGTTGCTGTCTAAGGTTTGTTTCAGGAATGCAGAACTATAAGACGCTTGCTGGTCTTTCACATACAGTTCCATCAGGGTCTCAAACATTTTCTTATCAACTGTTGCGTCATATTCTTTAAAAGTTTCTTCCAGTTTTTTTAATACTTCATCTTTCCTCTTATTATAAGCTGCCTCATCTTTCTCTAAAGCAACAGCCATGGAGTTTAAATCTGATGCTATGCCGAGCAATTCAATTCTCGGATATATTTCATTGAAATAATCCCTGGCATAACCATAAGGCTCAATGGCGGTATAGGCAGCAGAAAGATCCGACAATAAGTTGCCGTATTTATTTTTCCATTCCGGGTTTGCGTTTACCCGTTGCATGAAGACAGCTTCATAATCAATTTTTTTCTGAACCGCATTTTTCGATTTCAGTCCAAGTACTTCACCCTGCCATTTTTTATAAGCATTTTCAATGCTGGCATATTTTGCTGCATACTGTATCTTTATTTTTTCATCACGGCGCATAAAACCATTTAATACTTCCAATGCTTTTGCTCTTATCGCAATTTTTGCAGGGTCGCTCACGGTCATGATCTGTTTAACTGCTGCTGCAGTAAGATATTCATTGGTTCTACCCGGAAAGCCAAATACCATGGTGAAATCTCCTTCCTTCATTCCATCCAAAGAAATTTTTAATGAGCGTTTTGCTTTGTAGGGAACATTATTCGCAGAATAGGGGGCTGGATTATTATCCTTATCTGCATAGATCCTGAACATTGAGAAGTCCCCGGTATGTCTTGGCCACATCCAGTTATCGGTATCTTTTCCAAAATTGCCAATAGAAGCGGGTGGGGCACCAACAAGTCGTATATCCTTATACGTTTTTGTTACAAACAGGTAATATTTATTTCCATCAAAAAAAGGGCGGATGAGGATATCTTCAAAGCTCTCTTTTTTATAATCTTTTTTCAACCCGGCAATGTTTTTATCAACCTGTGATTGCCTTTCTTTTTCAGTCATTGCAGCAGTTACGTTGAGCGTGATGGCTTTGGTAACATCTTCGATGCGTACTATAAAAGTTACAAACAAACCTTCATTTTGTAACTCCTGTGTTTTATTGTATGCCCAGAATCCTTTTTGAATTAAATTATTTTCAACAGAAGAATGATTTTGCACTGCATCAAACCCGCAATGATGATTGGTTAATAATAAGCCCTGGTCGGAGATAAGTTCTGCTGTACAAAAACCACCGAAGCTAACGATGGCGTCCTTCAGGCTGCTTTTACCAATGCTGTAAATATCTTCTGCTGTAATTTTTAGCCCCATGCGCTTCATTTCTTTTTCATTCATGGCCTGCAGCAACTGTGGCAGCCACATGCCCTCATCGGCGACACACTTAAAAGAAAAAAGAACCAGCAGGAAAATGTTTACAATAATTTTTTTCATATGCAAATGTTGAGTAACAAATTTAAGGAAATATGTAAAGGCTTCCTAAATGGGTTCTACATGTTTTTGGAAAGAGTGTTCATCAGGTTGATTGATGAAGTTTTTGGTTAACCACTTTTTCGTTCAAAAGAAAAATATGCCCGGCTTAGGTTGTCGTCCCAGAACCAACCGTTTTAATAACCTCCTGCAAGAAAAATCAAGAAAATATAAATAGCCGTACGCATCATTTTTTATTAATCCCTGGAAAACTTTTACCTACGCTCGTTTACAATTCACGGATAATTCTTAAAGCCTGTCGGCAAACTATGAAAGTTGGTGCCAATAGTATGATCAGCGAAATGTATGGTAGAGCAAGATATAAGAACAATGCTCCAGTTCCTGCAAAAATGAGCAGGATTATGCCAATGATCGTCAAAAGTTTTTTACCGGCTGCGTCCTGTTTTTTATTAGCTTCGGAGAGTATGCATATTGCAGCCGAAATTAAATTTAGCCCAACGCAAATCCAGCAAATTATATTCATCCTTATATTGATTGATGGATCATGTAAGATGATCTATGTGAGAATATAAAGAACTTTTATTTTTGCAACTGGTAGTTCCTGGCCAACGATGGGTTAACTGCTGAAATAGAAAAAAATTTGACCATCATCCCCGCTATTTCAATAACAATGCACCAAGCTTTTGTATCTCTGTGATCTCAGTGGCCGTTATCGCATCGTTATTGATATATTTTGATTGCAGGAATAAGATTCTTTTATGCTGGGGATATTTCTCGAGTATAGCAGAAAGAGTTTGGCCTATCGCTTCATTCTTGCTTTCCACCGGAGCAATTTTGCTGGGTTCTGATTTATACCTTGTTGGTTTTTTCTTTATGATAGCTTCAAGTGTTGCAAGTTTGCCGGGAGCAATACCTTCTGTTTTGGAAGCCTTGCTATGAAGTCCCTCCAACTGCTTTTTGCTAAGTCCGCCACGGTTACAATATTGATCGTAAAGACTTTTAATAAAATCAGACTCAGGCTTCAGGGCCAACATTGATCTCAATATATCAAGGATCACATTTACTTCGCTCATGCAACAAAAATACAAACTTGATGTTGTTAAGCTGGTAATTTTAATTTCGCCTGTAGGAATGAATGTATCTCATGTTATGAATAAAATCTTCTTTGATTTCCTTTTCATGTTCTTTTAAATAGCCTTCAAATTTATTCCGTGGTTGAAATGAGAAGAACAGCCGTTTTGTAAACATGTTTTCAGTATTACCTGGAATTACCTTCGCAAAATCGATCGAAAAGCAATAAACCGTATAGTTGGTTTCTATGGCCACGCTACCAGTGCCTGGCATTTCTACATATTTAAATTTGCTCAGCAGGAAGGGAAAGAAAACTTTTTCACTGCTGTCCAGTCCTGTCCCGGTGAATGAAATATCTTCCAGGTATCCTTTGGCACCTATTTTAAATTCGATTTTGCTGTCAATGTTCCTATTCTGGTTGAAATGAATTTTATATTGATAACGTTCAAGCGCTCTCATGATAGTGGCATATGCGGTATCGTACACCTTATATCTTAAATTGATCTCAGTGGGTTTGTGTTCGATAAGGTAATAAGTCAATGCACTTATGGCCAGGGAATCACCATTTAATTTAAACAGGTCATCGTACAGGATATTTTCTGTGAGATGAATTCTCCGGGGTGTAAATTGAAAACGCATCGCTTTTGTTCCAATATATGGTCTCTTGAAATCGTCGTACGTAATTCCTGTGTATTTCCCGTTGTTATTATATTTTTCTGTAAATCCCGAGACGATATTTTCTTTCTTATTAACCACGTCAAAATGCCAGTTTCCAGCTCTTTTACCATTCTTAAATGACCCACTACATGTATGAGCAGCATGAACCCATTCCAATGGGTCTGAGTACCAACTGAAATCGCCTGTTCCGTTTTCCAATGTAGTTTGGCCGTCTTTATCAATGAATTTTACGAATTGAAATTCGTCTTCATTCGCTGTAAAAAGAATCACTGCCTCTTCCTTGCCATCCGGGTAATACCAGGTCCAGTTCCCAACAGGTTTCGAGTTTTGATATTTGCCAACTGCCATAATCTTTCCATCCGGATAATAAAATGTAAAATCACCTTCCCTGGTTCCTTCATCAGAATATGTGCCCTCACTGATAAGCGTATTACTCATTGTATAATCTTTTATTATTCCTGTATAATACCAACGATCATTTAATGCTGCTAAAATGCCCGTCCGGTAATAAGTGGCAAGTGGTTTCTCGCAGATCTCCCATTGGTGATCATAATAAATAGTATCCGTGATTTTATACTGTGAAAAAGTATTGTTCATACAGCAATAAATAAACAATAATGTAAAGCAGGAGCGTGTTAGTGGTTGAGTCTTCATCATAAACAGGTTAAAAATATTTCTACCTGTCAAGTTAAGAAAAATTTAAATACCTGGGAGAGAAGCTTCCGGGAAAGTAAACAGGGTCAGCAAAGAATTCAACATTTACATACATTCTCAAATGTTCAACTATACCATTTAGAAATTAAAGCTGCGCCACCCAATAATTGTGAGGCTCAGGCTGGCAGACAAGTATTAATTTCTAACGGGTATTACCATCCAAATCCAGGCGAGTCTTATTGTAAATTGTACTTAGCAATTGAAAATTACTTCAGGACGAGGTTAAATAAAAAAGGCACAAATGAATGTGCCTTATTGATCAACTTATTTTAAGATTAAATATTAAATATCAGTTGCTTCACCATAGGCTACTGCAGTAGCTTCTTTCATCGCTTCGCTCATGGTAGGATGGGGGTGAACCGCATTTAATATTTCATGGCCTGTAGTTTCAAGTTTGCGGGCAACCACTGCTTCAGCAATCATCTCCGTTACATTCATCCCGATCATATGACAGCCGAGGAACTCACCATATTTAGCATCATAGATCACTTTTACAAAGCCATCGGTAGCGCCGGCGGCACTGGCTTTGCCACTTGCCATAAAAGGAAACTTACCAACTTTTATTTCATAACCGGCATCCTTAGCCGCTTTTTCTGTATATCCAACTGAGGCAATTTCCGGAGAGCAATAAGTGCATCCAGGAATGTTATTATAATCCAATACGCCAGGTTTGTGCCCGCTCAGATGTTCTGCAGCATTGATGCCTTCTTTTGAAGCCACATGTGCCAACGCCTGGCCGGGTGTACAATCACCAATGGCATATAACCCCGGAATATTTGTTTGCTGGTACTGATCAACAATAATTTTTCCTTTATCTAATTTCACACCTAATTGTTCCAGCCCAATATTTTCAATGTTTGCAACAACCCCCACGGCGCTCAAAAGAATATCAGCCTCCAAAACAACTTCTCCACCGCCTGTTTTCACTGTAGCTTTTACCCCAGCACCCGAAGTATCAACCTTTGTTACTTCACTATTGGTCATAATGGTCATGCCTTGTTTTTTAAATTGCCTTTCAAGTTCTTTGCTGATATCATCGTCTTCTACAGGAACAATCTTCGGCATGAACTCTACGATGGTAACTTTGGTGCCAATGCTGTTGTAAAAATAGGCGAACTCAGATCCTATAGCACCGCTACCGCAAATGATCATCGTTTTAGGTTGTACCGGCAATACCATTGCTTCACGGTAACCAATAATCTTTTTACCATCAATGGGCATGGAAGGCAATTGTTTTGCCCTGCCGCCAGTGGCGATAACAATGTTTTTTGCCTCCAGGGTTTGCTTGCTGCCATCCGTTGCCGTTACCTCAAGTTTATTTGCTGCAAGCAATTTACCATTACCCATGATCACGTCGATCTTATTTTTCTTCATAAGGAACGTAACACCTTTGCTCATCTTATCGGCCACGCCACGGCTGCGTTTGATCACTCCTTCAAAGTTGGCGGTTGGAGCGCTTACATTGATACCATAATCTGCTGCATGTTTTGCATATTCAAAAACGTTTGCACTTTTCAAAAGCGCTTTTGTAGGGATACAACCCCAATTCAGGCAAATGCCACCAAGGCTTTCTCTTTCAACTATTGCTACTTTTTTTCCAAGTTGACTGGCCCTTATCGCTGCGGGATATCCGCCCGGGCCGCTTCCCAACACAATTAGATCGTATGCCATATTGTTGCTGTTTTATGAGGTTTAAATTTTGCAAAAAGCTGTGAGCTTTTAGCTATGAGCTTTGAGCACGCAAAATTAACGTGAAATGGTTGATTAGCCAAAAGCTTTGTAAATACATAAAAGCACCACGGCCACGATTAATTTATGCTTAAATTCGCCTGATGAAAAGAATAATCACAGGATTCGTTTTTTTGTTTGTTGGCCTTACCGTTTATAGCCAGCAAATTCCAAAATGGAAGATCACTGACGTACAGCAAATGATGAAAGCAGATGATGGAATTCTTGTCCTAAATTTTTGGGCAACTTTTTGTAAGCCTTGCGTAGCAGAGATCCCTTCGTTTATAAAGTTGGTGGAAAAACATAAAAAAGATAATGTAAAACTTGTGCTCATAAGTTTAGACCTGCCATCTTATTACCCCGAAAAGATCGCTGCATTTGCAATCAAAAATAATTTTAAAACAAATATTTCCTGGTTGGAAGAAACCAATGCAGATTATTTTTGCCCAAAAGTTGATTTGAGCTGGAGTGGTTCAATTCCAGCCACACTTGTTATCAATACTAAAACAGGCTTCCGGAAATTTTTTGAAGGCCAGATATCAGGGAAAGAATTTGAAGAAACGTTAAATGCAGCTATCAACAGTACCGCAACAAAGAGCAGCGTTGCTGATCACTCAACGGACGGGCCAAATCCTAATGTGCTTTCTCCCATGCAGCCGGCGACTCCGAATTGATAAGGGTTTGACAGATTTGTGAAGCTGTTTCCGCATTATTTTAAAATACACCCAGCTCGTCTGTTGATTTGTCTTGGTATCCAAATTCGTCATCATTCAATTCCCTTCCTTTGTACTTTCCATGTTTCAACACAGTATAAACCATCCAGCAAATAAGGAATGGCGAAAACAAAAACATGATAATGCCATATTTCTGTGTGTTGTCAAACTGCAGGAGTTCGATATAAATCAACAAATAGATACTAACAAGGCAAACCGAAAAAATGTCTTTGCGTATCATGATTTGAAAGTTTAGTTCCTTCAACTTCAGAAAATCGTGTACCAGGTATTTTCATGTATTGTTTTATCATTCGTGGGGAAAATATTACGCCGCTAGCGTTTGTGCTCTTTATGAATGCTGAATATCTTGCACAATTGACCCATTCACTTCAGCGATGAATCAACTGTCATTTAGTTTTATCCTGCTCATAAAAAAATAAGGTTGATAATGCTTAAAGAGAAAACCCTGTCAACTTTATCAACCTTATCAAAAATTTTCAGCCTTGCTCAATGCCTCTTAATAGTGCATCCCACACTCCGGCTTTCCTTTACGCTCACTTCTTTACCTGCAACCAACTCATTGATCGCCTCTTTCAAATGTTGCCTGGTCACTTTACTGTCATCAGTTGGATTATCGTCAATGGCACCATGATAAACAAGTTTTAAATTCTTATCAAACAAAAAACATTCTGGAGTACGGTTTGCACCGAATGCGTCTGCAATTTCGTTGTTCTTATCAACAACATAATTCCAGCTGTATTTTTTATCAGTAGCATATTTTTTCATTTCATCATAGCTGTCCTCGGAACCTCTTTGTGCTTCATTGCTGTTGAGTATGATTATGCCAACATCCTGCTTTTGTGCGTATTCGCCGATTGCAACAGTGCGTTCTTCATTTTTAACAACATATGGACAGGTATTGCAACTAAACATTACGAGTACCCCATTTTTTTTAGCCGCATCTTTTATGCTAACATCTTTCCCGGAAACATCTTTCATTTTCACGGTAGCTTTTGGCATTTCAGCGCCAATTGGCAATACCGCAGCTAGCGTAAACGCCATTGTTGTAAGTCCGGCTGCAACTGCAGCCAACATCGTTATTCTTTTCATGATTGATTTTTTTGAAGTTTGAAGTTAAGTGAGTTTTGTTGCAATATTGATACCGCTTATCTAATTTCAGAGTTCACTTTTTTTTCCTCAATTTGTCGTTGCAAAGCCATTGCTTTAAGTGATTTTATACTCACGTTTAATTCAAAGCCAATAAGGATTGCCAATGAATTTATATATATCAATGCCATCACCATCATTATGGTGCCAATAGAACCATACAAAACATTATAACGCCCAAAGCTGCTGACAAATGCGGAAAAACCTAAGGTGGAAATGATGCTCAGGAAAGTGGTGATGATCGTTCCTGGTGAGACCAGCTTCCACCTTTTTTCTACAGACGGGGCATATTTAAAAATAAAACCGATGGCAAAAAAGATTACGGCTATGATCACTACCCACCTGCTGTAATATATTACCTCACGCCAGCCTTTATTGGGTACAAACATTTTTAAGAGTGCTCCCTGTGAAATCAACAGGATAAAATATCCAAGTACCAAAGCAAAAATGAGGATGGTAAGCTTTATTGCGATCCATCGTTTCTTCAAACCTTTTTTTGTTTCGAAACCAACATATTTTTTATTGAAGGATCTCACAAGCCCCATCATGGCATTGGATGCAAAGAAAAGGGAGAGTAACAATCCAAATGACAGCACGCCGATCTTGTTTCCTGAAATAAAGCTGTCAACAAATTTTAATAATTCTGTATTGTAAACTTTCGAAGGAACAATATCAACGATCAATCCATGTAATTGTGTTTTTATGCTCCTCTTTGATATGAAAGGAAGGTTTGGAATTAACGTAAACAGGAACAAGAGGGAAGGGGGGATCGCCATGATAAAGTTGTAGGCGATGGCAGAGGCTCGTTCGGTAAGCCCATGTGTTATTATCTGCCTGTAAAAAAACTGGAGCACATCATAAAATGGCACGCCTTCAAATCCCGGTAAATACCATTTCTTGCTTCTTCGCAACATATATGCGATGGGCGTCCTGGTTATTAATAGTCTTTGGTATTTTTTCACTAAAAATTTTATAGCATTTTTTCGTTGCGACAATCACAGCTGCATAAAAGCAAAAATATCTATATTTTATACGCAACGCTCAAGGGTTTCCGGTCAGCGGTTATTTTTACTAATGATCAGGCTATCAAGTGCCTGCTGGTATTCTCTTGCATAAACTAGATGCTGGGAATAAGTTTCTGCAAAATTTGAATATCCCCTTAGGTCTGGTTTTGCAACGAAAAATAAATAGTTGGTGACAGGTGCATCCAGTACTGCATCAATTGTATTGATAGATGCAGTACAGATTGGGCCCGGGGGTAGACCGGTTTGCTGGTAAGTGTTGTAAGGTGACTGGTATTGTAAATGGCCACGAAGGATTCTCTTCAATTCAAAATTGCGCATCGCATATTTCACAGTAGGGTCCGCCTCAAGCTTCATTCCTTTTGATAAACGGTTGATATAGGTGCTTGCAATTTTTCCTTTGTCTTCGGCTTTGTTGGTTTCTTCTTCAACAATACTTGCCATCGTGTACACCTGGTCGGGAGTAAGGTGAAGCGCATTTGCTTTTTGTACACGTTCGCCTTCCCAGAAATTTTTTTTCTGTGTCGCAAACCTGTCAAGTATACTTTTTAATGAGCTGTTCCACCAAAACAAATATGAATTCGGAATGATAAGAGTCATTACAGTATTAGTATCTACATCATATTTTACCAATGAATCATTATTGCCGATAAAATTCATGACACTGGCAGAATCTATTTCAAAATTCAACCCAATCTTTGCTGCAAGGTCTTCCTTCGTTCTTAGTTTATTTATCACCAGTCGTACCGCTGATTGGTTACCAGCTTTCAGCATCCTGATCAAATCTACAATACTTCCTTTTTTTATTTCATAACGGCCGGGTTTTACACGTTGGTCATATTTAACCTGCATGGCAACGCGGTCGAAAAAAAAACCACCCGAAATGATCTTTTGATCCAGCAGTTCTTTCTTTACATCAGCGTAACTGCTGCCCGTTTTGATGTAGAAATATTTGTTTGAAGATGGTGAGACAGTTGGCCCAAAAATGTTCCATACGGCATAGCCAGCAACGATTACCAGTATTAGAAATCCGAATAACAATATTCTTTTCATACGCGTAGCCAAATGATCAGCAAAGTAAAATAAAAAACCCCGCTGATTATGAGCGAGGTTATAAATATTTTATGCTGTCGTTATTTTTTTCCTGAATCCGCAGCCGTACCCGGCATAGGTGTCGTTTTAGCGGGAGCTGTAGCAGGTGCTGCCGCAGGTGCAGAAGTTGACATATTATTTAACAGGTCATCATTTTTTGATCCACCCTTTCCTTCTTTTGGGATAAAAGCCGGGGACATCAGGCAAAGTAAGCCTACCACCGATGCGAATACCCAGGTGCCTTTTTCCAATACATCAGTTGTTTGCTTTACGCCCATGAGCTGGTTGCTGAAACCGCCAAGCGTTCCCGATAAGCCACCACCTTTGGGATTTTGTATCAAAACGATCAAACCAAGTATCACGGAGGCAAGGATGATTAAAACTCCAAATAATGCTAACATATTAATTTTCTTTTAAAATTTCTATTTTGGCTGCAAAGTAAGCGCTTTTAGCAGGATTGAGCAAACTTAATTTTTTGTAGATCTGGGCGGCCTTTTCACGTTTACCTTGCTGCACATACACTTCCGCCATTGATTCTGTCAACACTTCCTGCTCCTTATTGCTTTTTTCCGCCAGGTTTTGTACAGCAAGGTCGATTGTCGGACTCACTTCCGGCAATTTTTCCTTGTTCACCTTTTTCATTGTTTTCAACCAATCTGTAAAGCTCTTTAGTTGTTTACCCAGCTTATCGCTGCTCTGTGCTTCTTCACTCAGCTTTATTCCCTGTGATGCAAAATAGTCGGTAGTGTGTAGCGGCTCAAACAACAGTTCATCTTTCGCCCCGGTTTTTTCGACTTCCTCAACTTTTTCGACTTCCTCAACTTTTATAACTTCTGAACCCTTTGTAACTTCTGCAATTTTTGTAATCTCTGTCACTTCAGGTACCTCCGAAACTTTGGTGACCTCTATAACAGAAGGACTTTCAATATTTTCTTCGACCCTTGAAAATGCTGAAACGTTTTCGACCATTTCTACTTCTTCATCGTCTTTTGCTACAGCAATCTCCAGGATGGGCTTAAACTTTTTATCTAACTGGTATTTTAACAGAAAAGGATTATTGAAGTGCAGTGCTGTTTTAGCAGCAATCTTTCTATAATTAAAATCGGTAGTGGGTGTTTCTTTCAATAAAAAAAAATGGGCAAGGCTAAAATAAGGATATTCATTTGCTATGTTCTGCAACAATTCCTTTGGATTGCTATTATTTGTTTTCCCTGTGAAAACCCTTTTATATAATTCCTGGTGAGGCATAGATCAAAGCTAAATTATTTAAGTAGGAAATTACCAGTTGGAAAATATTTTGTTGAAAATTTCATCGGAAAGGTTCTTTAATATGTCTTCATTGAGGCGTGTTTCGGCCTGGCTTAAACTAAGGTTGCCATCGTAATCAAATGTTCTTGACAGGTCGGCTTCAAAATTCTTTTTTTCATCTAGTGTATTTCTAAAAATAAGGTGGAAGCCGACCGTGAGCCTGTTGCCTGATGATGTACTTCCCGTAATGCTGATGGTGCTGGTGAAATACTGCGAAACATAGCCGCTAATATCATAGTGAGCGTCATCGTCATTCGTTTGCCTGAGCCTTGTTGTACTTATGATCTTTTGTTTCAACCTTTCCGTTAGCTGCGGCGACAATTGTGTATTTACATATTGCGCCTTATTCTCCAGCGGGTTTATGCGAAAAGTTTTTACTTCAATTGGAATAGAAACATCTTTGAATGAGTATTTGCAGGTCATGTAATTAAAAAAGCCCATGAGCAAGAAACAACAAATATATAATTCCAATCTTTTTTTTCTTAATAACCAGGTACCCATGTTTGTTTTTTTATGACTTTAAAACTTGTGCTGCGATACTGAATTCTTGATCCGAAAACCAGCATCCCGCATCCAGTATCCCGTATCCAGTATCCACCATCCCGCATCATTTCCCTCCCTCTACAAATTCTCAATATCATATTCCTTCAACTTTCGATACAATGTTCTTTCGCTGATGCCAAGATCAAGAGATGCATCCCTTCTTTTGCCACGGTGTTTCTTTAATGCTTTTATGATCAGTTCTTTTTCTTTGTCCATGATACTTAGTGATTCTTCTACTTCCTCGTGTTGCTGAATATTGTTGTTGCTGCCATCATTTCTTATTACTACTGCACCCATGTTTTGTTTAAAAGCGGTATTGCCCGTAAGCGGAGCAAGCTCTTTTACATTGCTAGGGCTGTTATTATCGTTAAATACCGGAGCATGTGCTGCCATGGAAGGATTTTGCAAAAGATCGAAGAACATTTTTTTCAACTCATTTACATCCTTTTTCATATCGAAAAAAAGTTTGTACAGTATTTCTCTTTCATTGGCAAATTCCGAGTGACTGACGGATCCGCTGCTGCTAGTCAGCACCGGTAGTCTTGTATAATTATGATCTGGTAAAAAAGACCTGAGTTGTTCGCCATTTACATTTTTATCCTTGCTTAAAACAGAAATTTGTTCAGCAATATTTTTTAGTTCCCTTACATTTCCAGGCCATGAATAACCGATAAGTGTATTTTTTGCTTCATCGTTCAATTGAACAGATGTTGTTTTATACCGGTCAGCAAAATCAGTAGCAAATTTCCTGAAAAGTAAAATAATATCTTCCTGCCTGTCACGCAATGCCGGAACCCTGATGGGAACGGTATTCAAACGGTAATAAAGATCTTCCCTGAATTTCCCATTGTGTGTGTATTCGAGAAGTTCTTTATTGGTTGCGGCTATTACACGTACATCCGTTTTTTGAACCTTGCTGCTGCCCACGCGAATGTATTCACCGGTCTCGAGTACACGCAGTAATCTTGCCTGTGTGCCCAACGGTAATTCACCGATCTCATCCAGAAAAATAGTGCCGCCATTCACCGTTTCGAAATAACCTTTGCGGCTATCGACAGCACCTGTGAAAGATCCCTTTTCATGGCCAAATAATTCTGAGTCGATGGTGCCTTCAGGGATCGCACCACAGTTTACAGCAATAAAGGGATTATGCTTCCTCGAAGAAAGTGAATGAATGATTTGTGAAAAAACTTCCTTACCCACACCGCTCTCCCCGTTGATTAGAACACTTAAGTCAGTATTGGCAACTTGTATTGCAACATTCAAAGCATGGTTGAGTGCGGGTGAGTTGCCTATAATAGCAAAACGATTTTTGATTGATTGTTGATCCATATAACCCCTCCACCCCCTGAAGGGGGAACTTTAGTTTATAAATTATTTAATATTCTGTTCTATAATTTGAACTACGACTTCTAAAACCCTTCAGCCCCCTAAAGAGGAACCGGGTTTAAAATTATTTGATGTTCTGTTCGATTGTTTGTAAGACCAATTCTCTATTTTTTCTAATCTCGTTGTTTGTGAATCGAATTACTTTTATTCCTAAATCTTCCAAGTCTCGCTGCCTTTGCTCATCATTTCTTTGTACTTCTTCTAGATGATGAATGCTGCCATCTATTTCAATTATTAACTTTTGCGAATGACAGTATAGATCAGCTATATAATTTGAAATAGGTGTTGTCTTCTGAATTTTAAATTGGGGAATCTCCCTTTCAAAATTCCCCACAATATCATTTCTTCATTCGTAACATTATTCCTTAACTTCCTGGCTAGTTCAAATATTATTGGACCAGCTCCATAAAACATATTCTCTTTCATCACAATTCATTTACCTCAAAAAATAAAATACAGCCACCACCCGTGAGAACCCAGTTCCCCCTTTAGGGGGCGGAGGGGGTTGCTTCGCCTAACAGCGTACCTGCCGTACAATTCATAATCTTTACCATTACGTAATCCCCCTTCTTGTGATTTCCTTTCGCAAATACGACGACTTTATTCTGTTCGTTTCTTCCATGTAATTCATCATCACTTTTTTTCGATACACCTTCCACCAACACTTTAAAAGTTTTTCCAACATCCTTTGTCATGCTGATCAGGGAATGGTTTCGGTAGAGTTCAACCATTTCCTGTAGCCTGCGTTTTTTCGTTTCCAACGGTACATCATCAGCAAAACGCCGTGCAGCAAGAGTGCCGGGCCTTTCTGAATAAAAATATAAATAAGCGAGGTCATATTTACAATACTCCATCAGGCTCAGTGATTCCCGATGATCGTCTTCAGTCTCCGTGCAAAAGCCGGCGATCATATCTGTTGACAAGCCACAATCAGGAATGATCTCTCGAATTCGATCCACCTTTGCCATGTACCATTCACGGCTATAGGTTCGGTTCATCATCTGCAACACACGGCTGCTACCACTCTGTACCGGTAGGTGGATATAATTGCAGATGTTTTCATATTTTTTTATAGTGAACAACACATCATCAGTAATGTCTTTCGGATGCGAAGTAGAAAAACGCACTCTAAGTAACGGAGAGATCAGCGCAACTTTTTCAAGCAATTGGGCAAAGGTTACTGCAACATCTGTATGTTCATTCATCCAATAATAACTGTCAACATTTTGGCCCAGCAATGTAACCTCGCGATATCCGTCATTGAATAAAACCTCACACTCCCTGATGATACTTTCTGCACTGCGGCTTCTCTCACGGCCACGGGTAAACGGGACCACGCAAAATGAACACATATTGTTGCAGCCACGCATGATGCTAACGAATGCATTCACACCATTGCTGTTAAGGCGGATAGGAGCGATGTCTGCATAAGTTTCGTCACGGCTCAATAATACATTCACACCCTTTTGTCCGCCATTTGCTTCTTCGATCAATGAAGGCAGGCTGCGGTAGGCATCAGGGCCAACCACTATATCAACAAGTTTTTCCTCTTCTAAGAAAGCACCTTTCAAACGTTCAGCCATGCAACCCAAAACAGCGATGATCAAACCCGGATTTGAACGTTTCAATTGCCGGAATTCCGTTAGCCTTTTCCGAATCCGTTCTTCGGCTTTTTCCCTGATCGAGCAAGTGTTGAGGAGGATAAGATCGGCTTTATTGGTGTCGGGCGTAGCACCAAATCCATCTGCCTGTAAAATAGATGCAACAACTTCGCTGTCGGCAAAATTCATGGCACATCCATAGCTTTCTATGTAGAAATATTTTTTATACGGCTGGATGCTCACAGCAGCCGGGGCAAAGGCTTCGCCCTGCCTGGTTTCATCGTGTACTTTATCCAACAACATATCCCGAATGGTTTATTAAAAAATTTAGGGAGCAAAGATATGTCAAACGTAGGAATTCTGACAGGATGGCAGCGTTAATGTGCAAAGGTCTGTTTAATTGTGGAGTTGACATCTCGGGGAGTTGACATCTCAGTAAGTTGACATCTCGGGAGTTAAAATCTCATTGAGTTGACATCTCGACGAGTTTCTCAGTGAGTTGACATCTGGGTGAGTCGACGTTTTGAGTAGTTGACATCTCGAGTAGCTGAGCTTCGGGGAGTTGACATCTTGAATAGTTGACATCACGGAGAGTTGACATCTCCGGCAGTTGACATCTCGCAGAGTTGACAACCCGAGTAGTTGACATCTCGGCCAGTTGACATCTCAGCCAGTTGACATCTCAAAATCTCCTCCCTTAGATTTTTACTCTCAAAAGCCTCAAAAATTTACCTGGCAGCCAATAACTGTTTATTAAGCCAGCTGTCTTTTACCGGGATGATCCAGTTTTCTATTAACTGTTTTTTTGTGGGAACAATGTTATTGAAATAAAGGGTATCGCCATTGATAAAATCATTTTCAATGGCATAGTTGAATTGAGAAAGTGGGATAAGTTCTATTTTATTTTTTACTATGAAGGCAAGGTTTTGACGATCGAAAAGATCAACCTTATATTTAGCTTCAATGGTTTTTACCAATCGTACGGAACTGTCTGTACTGCATCCGCTAACGCCGGTCGCTGTTTCATCGGCAATTAAAATGATGAACCTTCCGAAAAATAAATTGGCGTATCCCTTTACCGCGGCACCATGACTGTTCCAGTTTTTTACAAAATCGTTGAACATATCTTCCATTTCCAGTGCCTCGCTCATAAAAAAAAGGCGGCTGCATTGGTAGATCCATACACGGGAATTATCATTAAAATCTGCCGGTAAGTGCTGTTGAATATTAAGATCCATGTTGCAAAGATAAATCAGGATTTGCGGTTTCACAGATTTTAAGGGTTAACATTATCGCCTGGCTAAAATTGCCTCATTAAATTGCCTTGAAATTTACATGTAACCCATCCATGATGTTGATTTGTTTAATCGCATCAGCTAGTATCAGGCGAGGGATGCAGCAACCAATTCTGCAATATCCAACACCTGCACTTCAGCTTCCTTTTCACTATTTTTTACACCATCCGTAAGCATAGTATTGCAAAACGGGCAGGCGGCTGCAATAATGGAGGCACCCGTTCCAATGGCTTCATCGCTTCGTTCAAAATTGATTCGGTTGGTACCCTTTTCTTCTTCTTTAAACATTTGTGCGCCACCTGCTCCACAGCACAATCCATTGCTGCGGCAGCGTTTCATTTCTACAAGCGCCACATCCATGGCTTCCAGTACTCTTCGGGGAGCATCATAAATATTATTTGCACGGCCGAGGTAACAACTATCGTGATAGGTGATCTTCTTTCCTTTAAATGTTCCGCCTCCGGACATTTTTATTTTTCCTTCGTCTATCAGTTCCTGTAAGAAGCTGGCATGGTGAACCACTTCATAGTTTCCGCCAAGCGCAGGGTATTCGTTCTTTAAAATATTAAAACAATGAGGGCATGCCGTTACAATTTTCTTTATTTCATAGCCATTTAATACCTGGATATTCTGGTAAGCCATCATTTGGAACATAAATTCATTACCTGCACGCCTGGCAGGATCACCTGTACACATTTCTTCATTACCCAAAATTGCATATCTGATTCCTATCTTATCAAGTATAGTTGCAAAAGCTTTCGTTATTTTTTGTGCACGCTGATCAAAGCTTCCCGAACAACCAACCCAGAATAACACTTCTGGCTGCTCGCCCTTAGCTAAAAATTCGGCCATTGTTGGTACATGCATATTTCAGATATATTTGTAGCGACAAAGTAAACAACATTTTACCATGGATGTTTATTCCGTGCCATTTAATTTTACAAATTAACCAGTCATTTGAAAAAAATTCTCGGGAAGATCAGCAATTGGGAAGCATGGCCTTTCAAATTGATATATGCACCATTGGTGCCGGTTTGGGCCTGGTACATGCTGAGATCAGGATCTGTATGGTTCTTCACACCGAGCAATCCAAAAATTACCTTTGGTGGTATGGACGGTGAACCTAAAAAGGAAATGTACGACCTTCTGCCCGCCGGATCTTATCCCACCACCTTTAATGTTTTACCCTCCGACAGATTAGAAGATGTAGTGGAAGAGATCAATGTCAAAGGAATTAATTTTCCATTGATTGTAAAGCCTGAAATGGGCGGGCAGGGAATATTGTTTCGCAAGATTGATAGTGTAACAGAGCTAAAACACTACCACGACCTCGTGCCCGTTGAATACATTGTACAACGCATGGTTCATTACCCGATGGAGGTAAGTGTATTTTATATCAGGCACCCGCGTTACGAAAAAGGGATCATCACTGGTTTCCTGCACAAGATCCCATTACATGTTTTGGGCGATGGAAACCATACGCTGGAACAATTGATTCAACGACATCCAAAAGCGGCTAAGCGAATAGGTGAGCTTCACAGTAAGCACAAAGAAAACTGGTCAAAAGTCATCCCTGCGGGAGAAAAATATATTTTAAGCTATGCGGCTAATCACAACCGTGGTGCACACTTTGTTGACCTGAAAGCCCATATTGATGAACGACTGCTGGAAGTATTCGACAAAATCAGTCATGGCGTCAATGATTTCTTTTACGGCCGTTATGATATCATGTGCGAAAACATTGAGGCATTAAAGAGCGGAAGAGAATTTACGATCCTTGAATACAATGGTTGCGGGGCCGAACCCAATCATTTTTATGACACCGGCTACACTTTATTGGAAGCATACAAAGAAATTCTTAAACACTGGAAAGCACTTTACACGATAAGCCGCTACAATGTACAGCAAGGCGTGAAACCCTGGCCCTTTATGAAAGGTTTTAAGTTCAGGCAGGAAACGAAGGAGTTGTATGTGATCATGAAGAAAGCTGATGAGAAAATCGGTTAATGCAGATGGAATGATCGGTCACTAAGCTAAGAACCGGTTGTTACAACTTTATCGTTGTTTCTAAAAAGGCTTACCGTGAGTTAGCTCAATGATTTTATTTGTGAATGAAGGAAATAGCTTCAGGGTCTTTATAAAAATATTGGTAAGCCAAATTTTGCCAAAAAAGCGTTGTATGATGCGGCCGGTTCTTAATCGTTTTTCAAACGTTTGTTTCCACGCTGTTGTGTAAGCCATTTCCATTTGATCCTGGTTTGTTCTTCCTTCAAGTAATTCAGAAATATAAAAGGAAGCGATCTTCCCTGCGTGCATAGCCATGCTCATTCCATTACCACAAAGCGGTGTTATGAGCCCTGCGGCATCACCAATCATCAATACATGATTTTCTACCGCTTTTTTTTGTTGAAAAGATATTTGCGAAATGGATAATGGAGATGAATACAGTTTTGTACTATGTAAAAAAATATTTTCCAGGTGAGGGTTCTGGCAGAGAATATTTTTCTCCATTTCCTCTATGGAATTATTGCTTTTTTTCAGGTTTGCCGCATTGGTAAGATAGCATAGACAATATTTATCATCCTCAATTTTTGAAATGCCACAATAACCATCCTTAAAATTGTGAAGGGAAATAGTGTCTGCTCCTCCATTGTATTCTACATGATATTTAACAGCAATAAAATTATTCAGCTTATTATGCGGTTGTTTAATAAAGTCACGCTTCCATTTTATATCAATATTGCTGCGTTTGCCAAATGACCCGCAACAAACCCTGCTTTTAAAATTCCCTTTCGACGTGCCTATTGAAAAAAGGCCATTGTTAAAAACTGCATCATCTACTTTACAATTTTCCAGAACAGTTACTCCCGATGCTAGAGCAATTTCTTTTAAGGCTGCATCTATTTTATAACGGCTGATGCCAAAACCGCCAGGTAAAAGATCCTGTTTCAGTTCAGTTCCATTGGGAGCAGATACGACCAGTTTTTTAATGATGGGTATTTTCATTTCGTCTAAAGGCAAACCAAGCCCGGTGAGATAGTCCCAGCTTTCCATACTAATGTATTCGCCGCAAACTTTATGAAAAGGATATTCTTCTTTTTCAAATAGGATACATCGATACCCGTTTTTAGAAAGGGTAACCGCAAGCGTTAGTCCGCCGAGCCCGCCGCCAATAATGGCGCAGTCATAAAGATTATCCTGGTTCATTTTTGCAAACGATTAAATACCGGAATGCCCATTTCCACTTTATGGTATAATTTGAAATACCCGCAGCCTGGAAAATTGCAACCCATTCATGTTTTTTAAAACCACGTGCCACAGAAAGAGGCGCATCATTTTTTACAAGATACGATTTAGAAAAAATGCCTGTTAGCCATTTAATTAAAATATATGCCACCGGGTGGCGCTGAAGATCATTTATAAAAAAGCCTTTGCTACTGTTCTTTTTCATCCAATGGATCATAGCGGTCAATTCAGTTTCTGTAAAATGATGACAGAACAAGGAAGAGAATACAACTGTCGGTTTATTAAAACTCAGATCTGCCGCAGCATAGTCAGATGTAATCCAGGAGGCAGGCAGGGCAGGATATTGCTTTGATGCAAACTCTATACAGGATCCTTTTATATCAATACCAATAAAATTTGCTGTGA